>JAQTNM010000001.1 GCA_028713875.1 Candidatus Omnitrophota bacterium
AGGCACAATCAGAGAGGTCTCGCGCACGACAGAGGCTTTTTCTCCGAATATGGCGCGCAGGAGTCTTTCTTCGGGAGATAACTCCGATTCGGCCTTAGGGGTAACCTTGCCTACCAGTATATCCCCCGGGCCGACTTCCGCTCCGATACGGATTATACCGTCAGCGTCCAGATTGCGCAGGGCTTCTTCGCTGACGTTGGGTATGTCGCGGGTTATTTCCTCGTTGCCCAGGCGGGTTTCCGTAGCCTCGATTTCAAATTCTTCCACATGGATAGAGGTAAGCATATCCTCTTTGACTATCCTGTCGTTGATGAGTATCGCGTCTTCAAAATTATATCCTCTCCAGGGCATAAAGGCGCATAAAAGATTCCTGCCTAAGGCCAGCTCTCCTCCTCTGGTAGCCGTGCCGTCTGCAATAACCTGCCCCTTCTCAACATGGTCGCCGAGCTTAACCAGGGGCCTTTGATTCAAACAGGTATCGGCATTGGTGCGCAGGAATTTCTTCAAATGATAGATCTTTTTGCCCACCGTGATCGAGGATGCATCAACATTGGTAACCCTGCCCGAATCTTCCGCCACCACCACTGTCCCGGAATCAAGGGCTACTTTCGCTTCCATTTGGGTACCTACAAGAGGCGACTCTGTCACCATTAAAGGTACAGCCTGTCTTTGCATATTTGAGCCCATGAGCGCACGGTTGGCATCGTCATGCTCAAGAAAAGGGATCAGAGAAGCTGCTACTGAAACTAATTGTTTGGGAGAAACGTCCATATACTGGACCTGCTTGCCGTGCACTTTGGGAAAATCGCCTTTATACCTGCAGGAAACCTCGCGCTCTTGAAATGTACCGTCGGTCTCCAATGGCACGTTTGCCTGGGCAATGATCTTGTCCTCTTCAACGTCCGCAGTCAGGTATTCAATCTTACGCGTGACTTTTCCATCTTCTGCCTTGCGGTAAGGCGTCTCCAGTATTCCTAATGGATTTACGCGGGCATATGTGCTTAAGGAGGCGATAAGCCCGATATTCGGGCCTTCGGGAGTCTCTATGGGGCATATCCTTCCGTAATGAGAAGGGTGTATGTCCCTGACTTCAAAACCTGCGCGTTCGCGGGAAAGGCCCCCCGGACCCAATGCGCTTAATCTCCTTTTGTGAGTCATTTCCGCAAGGGGATTAACCTGGTCCATAAACTGGGAAAGCTGGCTGCGGGCAAAGAAATCGCGGATCTGGTTGGACAATAATTTCGAATTAATCAGGTAATGCACGCTTAAGGCGGAGAAATCCCCCAATATGCTTAATCTCTCTATTATCGAACGCTCAACCCTGGCCAGGCCTATTCTGACCTGGTTCTGCACCAGTTCGCCTACCGTCTTTATGCGGCGGTTGCCCAGGTGATCGATATCATCAAGCTTGCCTTCTCCGGATTTAAGCTTGATCATATACTCGATGACCCTGATGACGGTATCTGAATCCAGGATCCTTTTCTCCAAAGAGACGTCCATGCCCAGTTTTCTATTTAGCATGAAACGGCCGACCCTTTCCAGGTCATATCTGCCGGGGTCAAAGAATAAACGGTAAAATAAAGCCTCTGCCGCCTCTTTTGTCACCGGTTCGGTAGGACGCACCTTGCGGTAAAAATCAATATAGGCCTCTTCTTTATTTTTGGTGTAATCTTTCTTCAGGGTATTTGCGATCTCGGGGTATTCTTTTCCGAATGCGGCAATGATATCCTGGTCGGTAGAAAAACCCAGGATCCTCAATATCTGCGTGGCGGGGAAATTCCTGCGCCTGTCAACATAGGCGAGTATGGATTCGGTAAGGTCATATTTAAACTCAAGCCAGGCGCCGCGGTAAGGGATAATGCGGCCGTAGAATATCTTTTTGCCGGTAGGATGCTCTTCTTCTTCAAAAGATACGCCGGGAGAACGCTGCAGCTGGCTGACCACGACGCGTTCGTCACCATTGATGATAAAGGTGCCGGTGTCTGTCATTAAGGGGAGTTCTCCGAAATAGGCATCCTGTTCTTTGGTATCTCCGGGAGTGATCAACCTGAATTTAACCTTAAGAGGCGCCGCATAAGTCAGGCCCCTGCGTTTACATTCGGCAATATCGTATTTGGGCTTTCCCAGAGAATAGCTGATAAACTCCAGCTTTACCGAACGGTTGACATCCTCTATGGGGAAGATCTCCTCAAACACCTCCTGCAGCCCTATGCGCTTACGCTCTGAAGGGTTTATATCGGTCTGCAGAAATTCGCGGTAAGAGGCGCACTGCACATCCAGAAAGTGCGGCAAGTCATAAACTTCTTTTAATTTTGCAAAGTTCTTGCGCTTAGTCATTTTGATTAATTGATTAATGGGTTAATTTACCATCCCGTAAATTAACAGCTCGCCAATTAGCCACTCCCTGTATTTACTTTAATTCTACGGTAGCTCCGGCTGTCTCAAGCTTCTTTTTCATCTCTGCGGCTTCTTCTTTTGTCGCGCCTTCTTTTACGGGCTTGGGTGCGCCGTCAACCAGATCCTTGGCTTCCTTCAGGCCGAGGCTGGTAATCGCCCTTACTTCCTTGATCACCGCGATCTTATTGGCGCCGGCATTAACCAGGACCACGGTAAAGGTGCTCTTTTCTTCAGCAGCAGCTGCTCCAGGAGCAGCGCCTGCGGCTGCGGGCATAGCCATCATCGGCATATTCGCCTTTACGTCAAACTTTTCTTCCAGGGCTTTGACTAAATCTGCCAGCTCCAGGACGCTTAAGTCCTCTATAGATTTAATCATACCTTCTAATTTCTCGTTTGCCATTTTATCTTCCTCCTTTAACTAGTCTTCTTTTGCCTTATCTGGTCCAAACAATAAACAAACTTCGCCAATACGCGGTTGAGCGTTACGGCTAATCCCGATATCGGCGAATTCAAAAGCACCACTAACTGGTGTCTTAAGACCTCCATGGGGGGTATTGTAGCCAGGGCTTCGATATCTTTCTGTCCCAAAACTTTATCTTCCAGGAATCCGGCTTCCAGCTTCAGCTGTTCGTGTTCCTTGGAAAAAGTACACAGCGCCTTGGAAGCAGCGATCGGTTCTTCACTTACAAAGATCAAGCCACAGGGGCCCTCAATGGTCTTAACCACCGTATCGAACCCTGAATCTTTTAGGGCGCGCCTGGCTACGCTGTTTTTTGCCACAAACAGATTCGCCCCGGATACTTTTAACTGCTGCCTCAATGCGCTAATGTCGGGGCTGGATAGCCCGGAGTACTTTACAATAAAAAATGCGCTCGCATTTTTAAGGTTATTCTTGATGCGGTTCTCTGAAGCTTCTTTGACTATAAGGCCGATTTTCTTCATATCGCGATTTTTAAACCCGGGTTCATGGTTGAGGAAATAAACAAACTCTTGATGAACTTACCCTTAACCGAAGCGGGCTTTGCTTCAGTCAGGGCATCAATGACCTTGGAGGCGTTATCGTGCAGCTTATCCGCCTCAAAAGAAATTTTGCCTACCGATATGTGCACGCCGCTCTGCTTGTCTACCCGGAATTCCACTTTGCCTTTTTTTACGTCGCCGATTGCCTTGGCAATATCGTTGGTAACGGTGCCGGTCTTGGGGCTGGGCATAAGCCCGCGCGGCCCCAGGACTTTACCCAGGCGGCTTAAGTCCTTCATCATCTCGGGAGTGGCTATGGCGCAGTCAAAATCCAGGAACCCGGCCGCTACTTTCTCTATCAGCTCGGGGCCGCCGACATAATCGGCCTGGGCATCTTTTGCGATACTTTCGTGCTCGCCTTTACAAAAGACAGCAACCCTTACTTTTTTCCCCGTCCCATGCGGAAGCACAACGGTACCGCGTACCATCTGGTCGGACTTTTTAGGGTCCACGCTTAAATTAAAATGCAGGTCAACCGAGCTGTCAAACTTGGGAGGGTTCATCTTCTTTAAAGATACGATCGCCTCGTTAAGCTGATAAACGGTATTTGCATCTATCTGCTTTAATGACTCCTTGTACCGTTTACTGTACGTTCTCATTTTTAACCTTCCACGGCTATGCCCATGCTTCTGGCTGTGCCGGCGATGATCTTGACTGCCTCTTCCATATCCTGGGTATTTAAATCCTTGGCTTTCAGCTTGGCAATCTCTTCAATCTGTTTCCTGGTTACCGTGCCTATCGTCTCCTTGCCGGCTATACCCGAAGCCTTTGCCAGATTAGCTGCGCGTTTCAGAAGAACTGATGAAGGAGGACTTTTAATAATAAAAGTAAAACTTCTGTCTTCGTATACGCTGATGACAGCCGGCAAGATCAATCCCTCGCCCTTTCCTTTAGTCTGGTCGTTAAACTGCTTGCAGAACTGCATGATGTTGACGCCGTGCTGGCCTAAAGCCGGGCCGACCGGGGGAGCGGGATTGGCGGCTCCTGCGGGTACGTATAATTTGATCTGTGCCACTACCTTTTTAGCCATTCTATATTTTCTCTACCTGCCAATATTCCAATTCTACCGGCGTGGACCTTCCGAAGATAGAGACACTTACCTTTAATTTGCCTTTCTCCGGATGGATCTCTTCTATAGTGCCGTTGAAATTCAGAAAAGGCCCTTCGGTTATCCTGACCTGCTCTCCTCTTTCAAAAATTATCTTGGGGCTGGGCTTAACCTGTGTATCCTGGGCTTTCTTAAGTATATTGTCTATTTCGGCTTGCGGCAGAGGCATGGGCTTTTTCCCTAAACCGATGAAACCGGTTACTCCCGGAGTAGTCTTTATGAGGAGGTGCGTCTGCTCCGTCAATTCCATTTCCACCAGCAGATAACCCGGGAAAAACTTCCTCTGTGATATCCTGCGCCTGCCGGAACGGATTTCCGAAACCTGCTCGGTGGGGATGACCACTTTGGTAATGAGCTCGTTTAACCCCTGCCCCGAAATCCTGCTTTCCAGCAATGCCTTTACCTTATCTTCCGCGCCAGTCTGTGTATGCACCACGTACCAGTTCATCATCTAAATATGAAATTCAGCGTCCTGGAAAGAATGAAATCGGTCAGGAATATGAAGAGGGCCATTATTGCGGTTATCACTATAACCACAAAGGTAGAACCCAACACCTCTTGTCGCGTTGACCATGATACCTTCCCTAACTCTGCCTTTACTTCTTTTAAAAAATTTGCCGGTTTTGCAAATACGCTCATTATGCCTCTTTTAGGTTCGACTCACACCAACAGGAGCGGCAGGAGTCGAACCTGCAGTCACGGTTTTGGAGACCGTTGGTTTGCCATTAACCGACGCTCCTAAGAAAACTAAAAAACTACTTTATCTCTTTATGCAGACTGTGCTTGTGGCAATGCCTGCAGAATCTGCTTATCTCTAATTTTTCCTGGTGCGTCTTCTTGTTCTTGGTCGTGGTGTAATTCCGGTTCTTGCAGACCGTGCATTCTAAAGTGATTATCTCGCGCATAAAATTAATCTTGAATGAGTGGTTGCGTCCGCTCCAAAAAAGCTGGAGACGGGAATTGAACCCGTGACCCCGTCCTTACCAAGGACGTGCTCTGCCAACTGAGCTACTCCAGCGCTCAAAAAGATCACAGGCTTACTCGCTTTACCTATATATATACGTAGAGACAAAAAACTCCTCCGCTTAAAGAATTCTTCAAAATTCTTTTTTTCGCCTTGAACCCTTAACGTTTTGCGAGAAAACGCGGTGAAGTTATTTTGCGGGTTACTGTAAAACAATAAGAATACATTAAGAAATGGATCTTGTCAACACTTTTTTACAAATTTTTTAGCATAACGCATCTCATTTTTTTGGCCTCCGCACGCTGAAAATTTTCTAATGCGTGCTCCGGCCAAGAAGCCTGAGATATCCTTTCCTGGAAAATTATCGTAATTTTAAGCCCCTGGGCGTCTTACGCTCGTTCGGAAACGGTATTGAATTTAGGAGACCCTACTCAAAAACACTCGTTACAATTAATATCCGGTCAAATGAATTGTGTTGCTTATTGATAAATAACAGCCGGGTTAAGTTGTGGAAGACTTAAGGTAACTACCTTAGTCAGAGAATATTATCCGGAGCCCGGAAGGCCAAAGCACGGGTCAAACCCCTCAGTATAAAAGCAGTGCCAGTTGCTTTGGCCTGTGTCCAGATGATATTCCAGATAGTATTCATAACCCCTAGATGCGTTTGGGGTCTTGCCGCTACTGGTGCATCTGGTTGCTCGCAAGCGCAGCGAGTCTGACGTTATAGTCCCAATTTCATACCTATAGAAGTTTGTAGATACACAGGAATTAGTCGCCCCTACGTCGGCATTCACTATCCCGGTCAGCGAACCATTTTTCCAATAATATTCTGTCGCCATCTGACGCATATTTCCAATACGTACTTTAGCTTCGGCAAGGCGGGTGCTTTCTACTTGTTTGCTGTATTGGGTAAAACCTAAGGTGGCCAGGATGCCTAAAATAACTATAACTACGACTAATTCCAACAGGGTAAACGCGCGGTTTTTGATCATTGGTATTAGTTTACATCTGCACCTATTTTTGTCAACTTTTTTATGGAATAAATCTGAGGATGGATATCTTATCCTAATTATGAAATTTTAGGTTTTTGCTGGAGCGCGCATTAGGATTTTTTCGGCAAGAGTGTGCAAGGATTTACGAGGAGTGGAAAACGCTAATCCGATACAGGCTACTCGCAGCGACGAAGTAAACCGTAGCACACGGCGAAAAAATTAGAGCGCTGCGGAAGCAAAACCAAAAATTCCTACTTGAGCAGAAAATTGACAGACTAAATGTATAACTTTATAGATTAGCTAAGTGGGCGAAATCGGAGAGGGCCAGGTCTTCGGGGCGGATGTTTGCATTTATATTGTAATTGCGGAAAAATTTTTCCAGCTTTTCGGATGGAACAGTCTCACGAAGGCTGTTCCTTAATGTCTTTCTCCTCTTGTTGAATGCCGAGCGGATAACCTTGAAAAAATATTCTTCGTCCTTCACTTTTACCGCGGGCTGGTCTCTTATCTCCAGTGACAGGAAAGACGAATCCACTTTCGGAGCGGGATTAAAACTCGTATTCTTAATGGAAAACATGACTCTGGGCAGGCAATAGTATTGGACAAAACAGCTGAATGAGCCGTAATCCTTGGAACCCGGCTTGGCGCAGATCCTGAGGGCAAATTCTTTCTGGACGGTGAGGAATATTTTTCCGATGATGTCGCGGTATCCCAACAGATGCGCGATAATCGGGGAGGTAATGTAATAGGGCACGTTACCGATCACTTTTATTTTTTGGCGCAAGCTACCGAAATGACGCGCTAAATCAAGTTTCAATATATCGGCTTTAATTATTTTTATGTTTTGGTGTCCCTGCGTAGAATCCTTTAATGCCTGCCACAGGTCCTTGTCAAACTCTACTGCATAGACGGTATCTACATGCTCGGCGATCAGATTCGTGATCTCTCCCCTGCCTGCTCCTATTTCCAGCACTATGTCTGTTTTCTGCAGCTGACAGGAAACGGCGATCTTTTTGCGGATATTTTTGTCGGCGAGGAAATTCTGGCCTAGTCTTTTTTTAGGTTTAGGGTACATTGCAACGCCAGCTTCACAGCTTCAATAAACGATCCGGGATTGGCCTGATTAGTCCCTGCGATATCAAATGCGGTGCCGTGCAAAGGCGATGTCCTGATAAAATCAAGGCCCAGCGTAAGATTTACGCCTTTATCCCGGCCAAGTAGTTTCAAGGGTATCATTGCCTGGTCGTGATACATCGCAATCACGCAATCGTATTTACCGTCTTTGGCTTTTGCGATGGCCGCATCTGCAGGAAGCGGACCCTCGATATATCTTATTTTGCTGCGCAGGCTTTCTACGGCCGGCGCGATAACTTGCGACTCTTCTCTACCGATAAGCCCGTTATCCGAGGCGTGCGGATTAAGGCCGCAGACTACTATGCGCGGCTCCTTGATCAAAAAGGCTTTTTTCAAAGAAGAATATGCCAATAACGTTGTCGCGGTTATTTTATGCGCAGTTAAGGCTTGCGGAACCTGCTTAACAGAAATATGCCTGGTAACCAGCGCAAACCTTAAACCATCGTTCAAAAGCATCATCCCGATCTTATCTGCGGCATTTTTTTCAGCCAAGTATTCGGTATGACCGGAGTAGCGATACCCGGCCAGGTTGATTGCAGTTTTTGATATCGGCCCGGTCACAAGGCAGTCGACCTTTTTATGCCTGATCATCTCCATCGCCTTATCCAGGTATTCCATGGAGGCACGGCCGTACTCCGGAGCGATCCTGCCGAATCGGAAATCGGCATGCGCTACGTTATCCAGGTCGATAAAATTCAGGCCTCCTCCTGCGGCTCTGGCCAGGCCTGAGGCCCGCTTAAAAACCCATCTATCTCCTATAATCGCAAATCTGGCCAGTCCGCAGATGCGCGATAGCGCTTTTGCGATTATAAACGGGCCTATGCCTGAAGGGTCCCCAAAAGTAATGCCGACTTTAATTCTGGAATATTTTGATATAGGAACGGCTTTTGAGTTCATCTAGCCACTTGGTTAATCCCTCTTCCATTTTCTGATTAAACAGCATGGTGTAAGCTTTATCACGCACTTCAACGAGGCTTTGCTGGCGGGCGGGAATGATGCCTGTCAATTTAAAAATATAATATTTATTGCCTATTTTAACCGGAGCGGATACTTCCTGTTCTTTTAGCTTAAAAATAACCTCTTCAATATCCCTGCGCAGCTGCCCCTTTACCACGTCCATTTTATCAAAGTATACCAGGCCGGCTTTAACCAAGCTTTCCGGATCCTTGCCGTTCCTCAGGTCTAAAAAGATCTGGCGGGCGCCGTCAGCATCTTCGGTAGACAGAGATTCCACTACCAGTTCCTCCGGATATTTAAACGCTTCCTTGTTTTCTTCGTAAAACTCCGTAACCTGCGCCGGGCTGATTATGACCTTACTGCGTATCTTTGCGTTAATAATGCCGTACATGAGCATCTGTTCCTTTATCCGCGATTCCAGGTCTGCCCGAACCAGGCCCTGCCTGACTAAATCCGCCTGAAAATCAGTTTCTGAACCGTAATATTTACGCAGCTCGTCTATGCGGGACTGGACCCTGGATTCGTCTATCTTTATGTCGCTCTTTTTGGCTTCCTGTAAAATAAGTTTATCTTCAATCAATTTATCCAGCAGCTCACCTTTCATACTGTTGATCCTGTCTTCGATTTCCCTTTTATCGGCATGCCCCGAAGACATCTGCATACGGGTGAAATTAATAAAATCATTAAGGTCCTTTTGCGTAATTACATCGCTATTTACGATAGCCACGATCTTATCTTCGGCCCGCGCGTACGCAAAGGCCAGGAAAAAAACAACCCCGGCCATAAGCATTACTTTTATCTTTTTTCCGGTATTTTTTGACATAGTCAACTTTTGCAAATTTTTAGACGGCTTTTCTGAGTGTGGCCACCGCTTCTCTCAATAACCTGCAGTAAAGGTCAAAACCTATCGCGGAAATAAAACCATGTTGTTCTATCCCCAGTATGTTGCCTGCGCCCCTCATTTCCAGGTCCTCCATGGCAATCTTAAAACCGGCGCCCAGATACGCATATTCCTGGATAGCATCCAGCCTCTTCCTGGCATCGGTATCCAATATCTGGCTCCTGGGGGTCAGAAAATAAGCATACGCCGTCCTGTCAAACCTGCCTACCCGGCCGCGCAACTGGTGCAGATCCGATAATCCGAAGGTATGCGCGTTATTTATAAGAATGGTATTGGCATTGGGCACATCTATCCCGGACTCAATGATCATCGTGCACAAAAGTACGTCTATCTTCGCTTTCAAAAAATCGAACATCACGCTCTCCAGGGCCCGGGAAGGCATCTGCCCGTGGGCGATCTCCAATCTGGTTCCCTGCGGGAGAACCCTGGATATCTTATCTTTTATTTTGTCAATATCATTGACGCGGTTGTGCAGAAAATAAACCTGCCCTTTACGCCTGATCTCCCTGGAGATCGCCTGCTGGATGATATCTTCGTCATATTCTACCACAACCGTTTTTATTGGCAACCTATTTCCCGGCGGGGTATTTATCACGGACATATCCCTGGCATTCATTAAGCTCAGATACAGCGTCCTGGGGATGGGGGTCGCGGTCAGGGTAAGCACGTCGGTGGTAAGGCGCAGGCTCTTCAGTTTTTCTTTTGCCCTGACCCCGAAACGCTGCTCCTCGTCTATTATAACCAGGCCCAGGTCTTTGAATTTTATATCATCCGACAAAAGCCGGTGCGTCCCTATGACTATATCCACCGTGCCTGCGCTCAAGCCCTCCACAATATCTTCCTGCTGCGATCTGGTCTTAAAACGCGAAAGCATCTGGACATTCACGGGAAAATCGCTCAAGCGGCCCAGGAAATTCTGATAATGCTGTTCGGCCAGGATCGTGGTCGGCACAAGATAAGCGACCTGTTTGGCATCCATCACCGCTTTAAAAGCGGCGCGCATAGCCACTTCGGTCTTGCCGTAACCTACGTCTCCGCAAAGAAGCCTGTCCATGGGCTTGACCGATTCCATATCGCGTTTTGTTTCCTGGGCAGCTTTAACCTGGTCCGGCGTCTCCGTATAAGGGAAAGTAGCTTCAAACTGCTTCTGCCAGTCGGTATCGGCAGAGTAAGCAAAACCGGATACGCTCATACGCATCGCCTGAAGGGATAAAAGTTCCCAGGCGAACTTCTGTATATGCTTTCTTACCCTTTCCTTGGTCCTGGTCCATTCGTTGCTGCCTAAACGGTAAAGTTTGGGCCTCCTGGCTGCAAAGGCGATATATTTCTGCACCAGGTGCATCGATTCCACCGGCACATAAAGCTTTTCCTGCCGGTCGTATTCAATAACCAGATGGTCTTTAACCTTATCCCGGACCTTAATCTTGCGTAACCCCAGGAACCTGCCTATGCCGTGCTGGTTATGCACGACGTAATCCCCGCTCTTTAAATCTACGAAATTTTCTATCGGGAATTCTTCTGTAAAGACGGAAACGCCAAACTTATGCGTTGTTTTGATGGGCAGGATGATCGCCATTTGATGTTCCCACAGCGGCATGCCCGTGGAAGGATTAAAAGACCTGATGGAGGCGATCTTATCTATATTGAGCTCTATGCGTATGGGCAGCTCAAAGGTAAAGGGGAATATATCCACGATATTGCCGCGCCGGGAAAAATCCCCTTCTTGAGCACATTGCTCCTGGCGCCCGTATCCGAAATCCGTCAATACCGAAGATAAATCTTCCAATTCAAGCGCTGCGCCGGCATATAACTTAAGCGATTTAAACATATCAAGAAAAATAAGGCCGCCGCTAAGTTCAGGTTTTTAGGTCTAGCTATGCTAAGCCTTGAGCCTAAGCCTTAAGCTTATCTGGCGCTACTTTTTTCGGGTCCAGGCAAGGACTAAAGGTGAGGCGATATAGATCGTAGAGTATACGCCGGAGATAAAGCCAACCAGCAACGTAAACGCAAAGTTGCTCAATACCTCTCCGCCGTAAAGAAAAATAGCGATGACCACAAACAATGTAACCCCGGAAGTCAGGATGGTCCTGCCCAGGGTCTGGTTGACGCTTAAGTTTATCAGTTCGTAAAGGCTGGCCTTTCGCGCAATGCGCATGTTCTCGCGCACCCGGTCATATATGACAATGGTATCGTTTATGGAATAACCTGCGATGGTAAGAAGAGCGGTAACGCTCAAAAGGTCGATCTGCCTCCCGGTAATAACCAGGAACCCCAAAGCTACCAGCATATCGTGCAGCAGCGCGATCACTCCGGCAAAGGCAAAATTAAAGTGTTTGAACCTGAAGGCCACGTAAACCAGAATACCCACCAATGACCAGATCAACGCATAAAAGGCCTTGGTCTTTAAATGCCTGCCGGCTATCGGCCCAACCTTCTCTATACGCAGCATCTGCACCTCTTCATCCGGAAAAGCCGCTTTTAATCTTCCGGTTAAAACCTCGCTTTTATTCTCCCCGGTACGGATAAGCACGACCCTGGGGTTATCCCGGAACTGCTGGATGGAAGCATCTACAAATCCGCTCTCTTTGAGCAACTGCCTGATCTTGTTTATCTGGGGCGGGTTCTTAAAACTGTATTCCTGGAGCTGGCCTCCTGCAAAATCTATTCCGTAGGCTCCGGGGCCTCTCTTAAAGAAAAACACCAGGCCGGTAATTATGATCACCAGCGATATCACATAAAATATCCGGCGCTTGCCGATAAAATCGAATTTCGTCTCTTTGATTATCTTAAGCATATGCAGGGATTTGAGCCACCCTAAACTTAAAAACACTTCAAAAATGGTACGGGTCACGACAATCGCGGTGAACAAGCTGGCGATCAAACCTATGGTAAGGGTCACTGCAAATCCCCTTATCGGACCTGTGCCAAACTGGAATAACAGGAACGCGGCGATGAGAGTTGTGATATTGGAATCAAAGATTGCGGTGAAGGCTTTGGAATATCCGTTAGCGATGGCAGTGCGCAAAGACCGGCCGAGAGTCAGTTCTTCTCTTATGCGCTCATTGACCAACACATTGGCATCTACTGCCATACCCAAAGACAAAACCATGCCTGCAATACCCGGCAGGGTCAGCGTGGCGGATATGCCGGGGAATAAATGCGGCAGCATCCCCAAACACCCTAAAATTATAAGGAGGTTGAGCGCCAAAGCAACATCAGCTACGATCCCGGCAAAAAGATAATAAACAGCCATAAACACAAAAACCGCTGCGCAACCGATAAGGCTGGCCTTTACTCCTTTATTTATTGAATCCTGGCCTAATAACGGACCTATGGTCCTTTCTTCCTCTATATGCATGGGAGCGGGTAAAGCGCCGACCCGTAAAACCAGGGCCAGGTCCTGCGCCTGCTCAACGTCAAAACGTCCGGTGATCACCGCCTCGCCGGACAATATGGCGTCCCTTATGACCGGGGCAGACTGCACTTTCCCGTCTAAAACAATAGCCAGCCTCCTGCCGATATTGTTTTTGGTAACCTCGGCGAATTTCTTGGCGCCTTCGGCATTAAGTTCCAAAGCCACGACGGGCTGGTTAAATTCACTTTGACTGAAACGGACGCTGGCGTTGGAAATGGCATCGCCGGTTAAAGCCGTCTCCTTTTCCAAAAGCATGGGTTCATTGTTATCCTGGCTGTATTTGAGCTCATACCCTTCCGGAACGTCCCCGGCAATGGCTTCCTTTAATTTCTGGGGTTCGCCAGAAACAAGCTTGAATTCAAGGAGGGCGGTCTTACCGATCAGGTCCAGCGCCCTGTCTCTGTCGGTGACTCCGGGAAGCTGCACCACTATTTCGTCGGTACCCTGCTTCTGAATGGACGGCTCCCTTACCCCGAAAGCATCGATCCTGTTGCGGATGACTTCCAATGCCCTGTCGGCCGCCTCTTCCTTGGCCTTTTCAGGCAGATGACTCGTATCTACTTTAAGGAGCAGGTGCATACCGCCTTTTAAATCCAGGCCCAGGTTTATCCTTTTATCCAGCGGAAAAGCAAAATAGGCGCACAGGCCCAGAACGCCCAAGATCATAATTATTTTATAGGTAAGTCTTTTTTCCATAATCTTTATGCCCCGCAGTTACGCGACCTGTGTCTTTTTTACGTAAGCGATGCAGTTCTTTTCCACCTCGATCTTGACATTATCGTCTACCCGCAGGGTGAGGCTCTTGTCTTTGACGTTAACGATAACCCCGTGGATGCCGCCGGTAGTGACCACCTCATCGTTCTTGGCCAATTTAGTGAGCATGTTCTGGTGCTCTTTTTCCTTGGCCTTCTGCGGCCGGATGAGCAGAAAATAAAAAACAATGAAAATAAGAATCAGGGGCAGGAAATTCAATAATGGATTTACTGTAGGTGCCTGTGGCATTGTCTTATTCCTCCTTCTTGGCTTTTTTGATTATATTTTTAAGCGCCTCCGAAACCTGGGCGCCGTTTTTAACCCAGTAATCAAGGCGTTCCTTCTTGATTTTTACTTCACCCCTAAGCGGGCTGTAAAAACCCAGCTCTTCTATGCAGCGCGAGTCGCGCCCGGAGACCTCGTCAAAAACGCTGACGCGAAAATGCGGTCTTTTTTTTGGATTTTTGCCTATCCTTTTTAAACGTATGCGTACTGCCATTTTACCTCCTCTGATTTAGGGGCAACCGCCCCTGATGGCTTCGATTAAAGCCCTGGCTTTATTTACCGATTCGTTATACTCTCTTATCGGGATAGAATCCGCCACAATACCTCCTCCCGCCTGAATATAAGCGGTCTTATCCTTTACCAATATTGTACGTATGGTTATACACGTGTCCATATTATGCGAAAAACTGAAATATCCCACGCATCCTGCATAAGGTCCGCGTTTGGATATTTCCAGCTCATCAATAATCTCCATTGCGCGGATCTTCGGGCTGCCGCTGACTGTACCCGCAGGAAAACAGGCCCGCAAAACACCGTAAATATCGTATTTTTTGTCCAGTTTTGCCTTTACTTCAGTAACCAGGTGCATTACGTGCGAATATTTTTCCACCGTCATAAATTCGCTTAAAGTTACCTGCCCGGATCTGGCAATGCGGCCCAAATCATTCCTGCCCAGGTCAACCAGCATGATGTGTTCGGCTCTTTCCTTGGCGTCATTTAAAAGCTCCTTCTCTAAGACCTCATCCTCGGCCTCGGTTTTACCCCTGGGCCTGGTGCCGGCAATAGGCCGCGTCTGGACCGTGCCGTCCTCGCAACGCACCAGCATCTCCGGCGAAGTCCCAACCAGGCTGATTTCTTTTAATTTGAGGAAAAACATGTAGGGCGAAGGATTCAGGCTCCTTAAATTGCGATAAATGGAAAACGGCTCATGTGAGATCTTTATTTTGAATCTCTGCGATAAAACGACCTGGATGATATCGCCTTTCCTGATATACTCCTTGGCCCTGGTTACGATATCACAGAAGGAACGCCTGGTAAAATTGGAACTTATTTTTATCCCGGTTGATTTTACTTTCCTGGCCTCTTGCGCCGCCTGCCTGCCAAATTGTTCCTGGATGGCTTCTATTTTCTTGACCGCAGCATCATAAACCCTGATCTTCTGTTTTAACGAAAGTTTTCCTGCCTTTTCAGGCAGCATAACATTAGCTACTATTTTTATGGTGTGATTGACATGGTCAAAGATCAGGATCGTATCGGTAAGGATAAATACGCAATCCGGCACATTCAATTCATCCGGGTTTTTGTCCGGTATTTCTTCAAAGAACCTGACCGTATCATAACCTATATAACCTACCAGGCCGCCGTAAAAACGCGGCAGGCCGGCGCAGGGGGCAGCCTTGAAATCTTTCATCAGGTTCCTGATCTCATCCAGGGGGTCAGTGCCGGTGGTAAATCTTTTTACGGACTTCGCATGAGGATAGATGATCTGGATATCCCTGGCCTTGCTCCTAAAAATAAGCGCGGGGTTCGCCCCCAGGAAAGAATACCGGGCAGTCTTCTCCCGGCCCTCTACTGATTCCAGCAAAAACGCATAATCGTCGCTTTTAGCAATCTTTAAGAACGCCGATACCGGCGTATCCAAGTCGGCGTTTATCTGATTATAAACGGGGATGACGTTTCCTTTTTTGCAAAGTTTTAGGAATTCCTTTAATGACGGTTTAATCATACTTTAAATGATCCTTCGGTAAAAACAGGAGCGCATGCCCGTGTGGCAGGCTACCCCTACTTGACGCACTTTTATGACCAAGGCATCCATATCGCAATCGTAAGCGATCTGTTTTACATACTGATAATGGCCGGAAGTCTCTCCTTTAACCCAGTATTCCTTGCGGGAACGTGACCAGAAACAGGTCTTTCCCAGTTTTAGCGTCCGGCGCAAAGATTCCCTATTCATATAAGCGAGCATCAGGACCTCTGCGTTCCTGTAATCCTGTATTACCGCCGGGATTAGCCCCCTTTTATCATATTTTAAGCTTTTCAGATCGAACTTATTCTTTTTGCTCATAGACGTACAGGTACTCCTTTTCCTTTCAGGTATTCTTTAACCTGGCGTATCGAATATTCCCGGTAGTGAAAAATCGAAGCAGCCAAGGCCGCATCAGCTCGGGCTTTTGTCAATACATCGTAAAAGTGTTCTAATTTGCCCGCGCCCCCTGAAGCAATAACCGGGACATCCACGGCATCAGCGATCGCCCTGGTCAGCTCCAGGTCATAACCGTCCTTGGTGCCGTCATAGTCCATGCTGGTCAGAAGTATTTCGCCTGCCCCTAAAGCTACTGCCTTCTTTGCCCATCCCAGGGCGTCTATGCCCGTAGGGGTCCTGCCTCCGTTTATATAAACTTCCCATGAAGCGGCTCTGTTGCCTGAATCCTGATTGCGTTTGGCATCAATTGCCAGGACTATGCACTGGCTGCCGAATTTACCGCAGGCTTTGGAGATCAGATCGGGATATTTGATTGCCTGCGTGTTCATGGAAACTTTTTCTGCGCCGGCATTCAATAAATCGCGGATGTCCTGGACATCCCTTATGCCGCCGCCGACAGTAAAAGGCATGAATATATTCTTGGCGATCCTCTCTACCAGACCTACAAGCGTTTTCCTGTTCTCTACGCTGGCAGTAATATCCAGGAATACCAGCTCATCCGCCTGCTGCCGGTCATACACTTTAGCTACTTCCACGGGGTCTCCGGCGTCGCGCAACCCCAGGAACTTTACGCCCTTTACCACCCGGCCTTCTTTTATGTCAAGGCAGGGAATGATGCGTTTGGTCAGCATTTTTTAAGGAATTTACTTTACCTTCCTATCCAGGTATCCTTTTAACAGGTTCCAGGTCTGCCTTCCCACTTTACCGTTTACCGTCAGGTTATTCGCTCTTTGAAAAGCCCTGACTGCTTCCCGCGTCTTCCTGCCCATCTTCCCGTCAATAGCGCCGGAATAATATCCCGCATTCTTCAGGGCGGTCTGGATCTGTTTAACTGTCGGGCGTGATTTCGTTTCGCGCATCGCCATGCGGCCTGTTGTTCTCTCTTCAAGGGCGCTCTGTTCTTCTGCTTTATTCAAAGACTCTTTTAAAGAATTGATCTCTTCGTCCTTAGCCTGCAGTTGCGTCTGTAATACGCTGATCTGGTTCCTTAATCCCTGCATCTCCATATCCGTCTTTTTGCGGCCAGTGGCGCATCCGGACAGAGCTGTTACAAAACCTGCTAAAACAATCAGGAGTACCAACTTATTCTTCAGCATCTTTACCTCCTCCTCCGTAGTAAACGGACACCGGCCTATCATTTAAGGCCAGGCGTCTTTTTTAACTTAATTTCAAGGCTTCGGATAAAGTAAACCTGCCCTCATACAAAGCCTTGCCTATAATTACTCCGGCTAATCCCTCTTTTTCCAGTTTCTTTAATTTTTTGATATCTTCGAGCGAAGACACGCCTCCCGAAGCTATCACTGACAGCCCCGTCTTAAGCAATCTCTTGGTGGCCTGTATATTGGGCCCGGATAAAGTGCCGTCCCTGGATACATCGGTATAGATCACCTGTTTAAACCCCAGCTCTCTTAATGCGCAGGCAAACTCCAGGGCATCCATATTAGTATCAGCGCATCCCGCCTGCCAGCCTTTAGTCAGGACCTGCCCGTCTTTAGCATCAATGCTGACGACGATATTATCTTTAAACTTTTTAAATATCCGGCTCAAAAACGCCTCATCCTCTGCAGCCTTTGTGCCCAGGATAACCCTGGACACACCGCAATCAAGTAGCGTCTTTATGACTTCCTCCGTTCTTATCCCGCCTCCAACCTGAACAGGCGCTCCCGCGGCCTTGACGATCTCTTTGACCACATCTATATTACCGGGTATGCCGGTATTAGCGCCGTCCAGGTCAACAACATGGATAAGCCTGGCTCCCTGACTTGCCCAGTGCCGGGATGTCTTGACCGGATCTCTTGAATATACCTTTTTGTCTAACCTGCCCTGGATAAACCTGACCACGCATCCTTCCTGTATATCCACTGCAGGGATAATCAACATAGCCGGACAAAATTTTTTAACATCTTCAAGCCATTTTCCTGGCTCTTCTCAGGATGGAACTGCGCGCCATAAACATTATCCTGCCAGGCCACGCAGGCAAATTGCCTGCCGTATTCGCAACTGGCTGCAGCAACCGATGCCTTAGCCGGATCAGGATAATAGGAATGACAGAAATAAACATAGGATCTGTTATCTATGTCTTTTAGCAAAGGGCAGTTTTTATTTTTTATTTCCAGTTCATTCCAGCCCATATGAGGCACCTTAAGGCCTTTACTTGCCGAAAACTTCTTAACTACCCCGCCCAATACCCCTAAACCCTTTACGCCCGGAGCCTCCTGGCTCTCCCGGAATAAAAGCTGCATGCCTAAACAGATACCCAGGAAAGGCTTTTTTTTCTTTATCTGCCCCTTGATCAACGCGACCAGTCCCTGTTTTTTCAATTCTGACATGGCATCGCCAAAAGCGCCCACCCCGGGCAGGACCAGTTTCTGCGCATCCTCAATGTCTTTAATCCGGTTAGTAACAATTGCGGTTGCTCCGGCAAGCTCTAATGCCTTCTGCACGCTATGTATATTACCCATGCCGTAATCAATGATCGCAATCATCTAATCAATGACACCCTTCGTGGAAGGTATACCTTTCCTGCGGGGGTCGATTTGCGTAGCCTGGTCCAGGGCGAGCCCTAAGGCTTTAAATACCGGCTCCAGCGTCTTATGCACATCTGTGTTGACCGGATCGACTTTTATATTTAAATTCATCCCTAAATGCTTGGCAAGGGAATCAAAAAAATGCTCTGCATCGCGAAGATTGTATTCTTCAAAATGTTCTTCTGTTAATTTTTGAGGAATTATAGATCCTGTTTTTATTTTTAATAGAAATGACCCCCTCCCGCTGATATCCACAACAGCATTAGCCACTACTTCTTCCATCGGCACGCTGGCAGAGCCAAACCTCCTGATGCCTTTTTTATCAGCCAGCGCCTTCTTAAAAGCCTGACCCAATACGATACCGATATCTTCGTTGGTATGATGCTTGTCGATCTCCAAGTCGCCTTTGCAGGAAATTGCCAGGTCGAAGAGTCCATGAAAGGCGAATAATTCCAGCATGTGATCTAAAATCCCTATGCCGGTATCAATCCTGGCCTGGCCGCTTCCGTCTATATTCAGCTTAACGGTAATATCCGTTTCTTTAGTCTTTCTCTTTAGTATGGCTTTTCTCATTTTCGTCCTCGCTACCCCTATCTACTGTCTACTGCCTACTATCTACTGTTTTTAAAAGCGCGCCTTTAACGATTCCAAATGCTTCTCCAGCCCTTCTATCCCGGCGATCTTCTCCAGCGGTTCGCGCATGCGCTCAAGGGATTTTTTGGAATAACTTATTATATGGCTGCTTTTAATAAAGTCAAGCGTAGATAGCCCCGAAAAGAACCTGGCTGTGCCGCAGGTAGGCAGGACATGGCTTGGCCCCGCAACGTAATCGCCTACTGCCGCCGGGCTGTAAGGCCCCAGGAATATCGCCCCGGCATTCCTTATGTCTTTAACCAGCCTTTGGGGATTTTTGACCAGGATTTCAAGGTGTTCCGGAGCAATGCAGTTAGCAATCTCAACAGCCTCTTTAAGATTTCTGGCCAGTATAATAAAGCCGTTTGTGCCTTCTGTTTGTGATTTTATTTCCTTGGCCAGGCTTCTGGAATTGGTGATCAATATAGCCAGGCCTCCGGCATGCTCTGCCTGGGCCTTCAGATCAGCGATAATGAATTTGGGCTCGCTGTAACGGTTGGCAATGATCACCAGTTCGGTGGGCCCGGCGATCATATCTATATCCACATAGCCGAATACCTGCCTTTTTGCCTCACTCACATACATATTGCCCGGTCCGACTATCTTATTTACTTTAGGAACGGTCTTGGTCCCGTAAGCCAGGGCAGCGATCCCTTGAGCTCCGCCCACGCGGTAGATCTCGTCCACTTTCAAAAGGTCGGCTATAACCAGGATGTGCGGATTTATGCGGCCTTCTTTATCGGGCGGGCTGATCAAAGCTATTTTCTTTACCCCCGCTATCCTTGCCGGCAGCACGGTCATATAAACCGAAGAGACCAAGGGTGCAGTGCCTGCGGGTATATAGACACCTACGCGCTCCAAGGGTGTGTAATTTTCGCCTAAAACCACTCCTTCAGAGTCTTTCATCCTCCAGGATTTTTTAATGGTCTTACGGTAGAACCTGTTCACATTTTCAATGATCGTCTTTAAGCTGGAAACGAAATTCGGGGTAATATTCTGGTAGGCGCCGCTGATATCCATCTGCGAGACTTTCAGCTGTTTCGGGGTTAATTTAACGCCGTCAAACTTACGGGTGTATTTTATCAGCGCCTCATCCCCAAGGAGACGGACATCTTCAATGATCTGACGCACTCTTTCCTGCAGGCGCCTTGAACGGATGAACTGGCGGCCGTAGATCTTTTCTAACTGTTTACTGCCCGAACGTATGATTTTCATAGTTTAACTTTGGCAATAATCTCCTTTAATTCTTGCATCGCCTTCTCCAGATTTTCGGGTTTTGTGCCTCCTGCCTGAGCGAAATCTTTCCTGCCTCCGCCTGAACCACCGATAGTCGGCGCAATCTGACGGGCCAATGCCGTTGCATCCAGCCCCCTAGATACTAAATCCTGCGTAACTGCCACAACTAGATACGCCCTATCTTGTTCATTATCCTGCGAACCTAAAGCAACTACCCCCTGCTTTAATCTTTCTTTTACCTTATCCGTCATAAGGCGCAAGGTATTCATATCTAAACCGGGCTCAAGCGAAAAAGCTACATTTATATCATTTATTTTTACTACTTTGTTTATAAGCCTGGGGATAGCGTCCTTCAGGCTGTTATTAATCTGGAGTCTATGTTTTTTTTCTTTTTCTTTCAATTCCTTTAACTGTTCCCCTTTTCTGGCTTCTTTGGCTGTTTTCTTCTCTTGATCTTTGATGAACTGTTCCGCAAAAATTCCAGTTACGCCTTCGATTCTACGGATACCGCTGGATACTGAACTTTCACTAATAATCTTTATCAGGCCTATATTATTAATATTATCTAGATGCGTCCCGCCGCACAACTCTTTTGAAATATCCCCAATGCCTACGACGCGTACATTTTCACCGTATTTTTCCTCAAAAAAGGCCAACGCTCCGATTTTTTTTGCCTCTGCCAAAGTCATTTCCTTGAAGTTTACTGCCTCGCCCTTAGAAACATAGCTATTAGCCACTTCTTCAACCCGGGCAATCTCTTCTTTAGATAAACCCTTAAAATGCGTAAAGTCAAAACGGAACTTCTCCACAGCTACCAAAGAACCCTGTTGTCGTACATGATCACCTAAAACTTTTTTTAAAGCTGCTTGCAATATATGCGTGGCTGTATGGTTCTTGGCTATATTAAGCCTGCGTTCACTATTTATCTTGGCTGTTACACTATCACCTTTTTTAAAAGAACCGGAAATAAATTTGCCGATATGCAGGAAAACATTATCGGCCTTTTTCGTATCCAGGACCTCAAAGACATTTCCGGCATTGATGATTTTGCCGGTGTCGCCGACCTGGCCCCCGGATTCCGCGTAAAACGGGGTCTGGTCCAGAACAATTTCTAATTTATCCCCGGATAAAACCTCTTTTACCTCCTTGCCGCCCTTTAAAATAGCCAGGATTTTAGCTTCTGCGGAATTTTTCTCATAACCGATAAATCTTGTCTCATCCAGTTTTAAATCTAACTTCTTGGCGTCAAAGACATCGCCCTTCATCTTACTTTTTGCTTTGGAGAATTCCCTTAAATTATTAAGTCTGTCTTTCACTTTATCGGCTATAGCGAGGGGGTCATTTTTTAGCCCCCTCTCTTCTATCAAATTAGAAAAATGGTTAGTAGATATGTCTATGGGTATCCCGTTAGTTTCGTAAAGGCGGACGACCGATATCGCAACAGAGCTAGCCGTATTTGAACTAATATGAATGACCCCATCATCACCTTTAGGTTGTGTTTGTAAATCTTCTTCAATGCGCTCCAATGCTGATTTTTCATTACTTTCGAGTATGTCATCACTGCATTCTAAAATTTTAATAAAATTACTTTCTTCATTTAAAATAACCAGGGCAATATCCTCCTGCTTATCCTTGAGATCCGGATAAGGGACATGCATAACAAGCGCAACCAAAGGTACGAGTCTATTCAAAAACGGACTATTAATCCCCAATGCCCTCAAATGCAGCACGCTTTTGCGGATTAATTTACGGATTACGTATCCGCGGCCTTCGTTAGAAGGCAAGATCCCATCGTATATCGCTAAGGTAATCGCCCGAATATGATCAACTACGGCATAAACCAGGAGTTTATTCTCGCCTTCGTTGTTCTCTATAGCAGAGGTAATTTCTTTTATCAATGGCCGGAACAAATCAGTCTCAAAATTATTCTCCGCTCCCTGCATTACCGCAGCCAGCCTCTCAAGGCCCATGCCGGTATCAATATTCTTCTGCGGCAGGGGCTCCAAAGCCCCTCCTTCTTTACGGTTAAACTGCGTAAAGACCAGGTTCCAGACCTCTACAAACCTTCCGCAATCACAGGATGGGTCGCAAACAGCTTCACCGCACCCCAGTTCCTTGCCACGGTCAAAGAATATTTCCGAACAGGGGCCGCAGGGGCCGTTAGGGCCTTTTTGCTTTGCTTGCGAAGGCCAAAAATTCTCTTTATCCCCCAGCTTCAGTATCTTCTGCGCAGGAAAGCCAGCCTCATCTTTCCATATCTTATAGGCCTCATCGTCATCCTTGTAGACTGAGACCCAGAGCCTTTCTTTATCAATCTTGAGCTCTTGCGTAAGGAATTCCCAGGCCCAGAGGATCGCTTCCTTTTTGAAATAATCCCCGAAGGAGAAATTTCCCAGCATTTCAAAAAAGGTATGGTGGCCGGAGGTTTTACCTACCTTATCCAGGTCATCCGTACGCAGGCAGCGCTGCGCGGTTGCCGCGCGCCGGTAGTCTGCGACCAGGCCCAAGAATTGTTTTTTGAACTGGTTCATCCCCGCCGGAGTAAACAACACCGTGGGGTCATCCCCGGGCACCAGAGAATCACTGGCAACTATCTTATGTTTCCTGGCTTTGAAAAACTCTAAAAATTTTTCCCTCAATGCGTCTGCGTTCATAGTCCGGCTAAGGTATCGCTGATAATATCTGGGGAGAATCCGCGGCGTAAAAGATAGGAAAAAACCCGGTGTTTTGCTTTCTGCGGCTCAATTCCTTTGAGCCTGGCAAGCCTGCCTGCGGCGATCTCTGCTACCACTTTTTCTTCCGAATAATCCCGTCTTATGCGATTGACGTTGCTGTCGATTATGCTCTTATCAACGCCCTTTATCCGCAGTTCTTGCCTGATCCTTCTTAAGCCCAGCGGTTTTTTGAGCCGCGAATCAATCCAGGCCCTGGCAAAATCCGCATCGTTTATAAAAGAGTGTTCTTTCAAAAATGCGATGGTTTCTTTAATAACGGGCCCCTCAAAATGCTTCTGCTCCAGGCGCCGGGTCAGCTCTTTTGTGCTGCGCTGCCTGAATTTAAGCAAAAGGAAAGCGTAGTTTTTAGCCTTCTGCAGGGAATCGGATCTGTTTTTACTCACCAGTCTTTATTAAAAAGTACCCGCGGCTGGTCCTGACCAATGCATTATCTTTCAAGCCCTTGATCACCCTGTTATAATCGAATAGATTATTTACCTGGTTCTTATTGATATCAAGGATAACGTCTCCGGGCGCCATCCCGGCATCATCAGCAGGGCTGGCCGGATCAACTTCCACTACCACTACTCCTTTTTTATCTGCGATATCTAAATTCCTGGCTAACTCGGGAGTCAGGTCCTGGACAACTAACCCCCGCCACCTCTCGGTGCTCTCTGCTTCCTGGGCCAGCCTATCCAGGTCTTTGGGCCTTTCGCCTACCTGTACCTCTAAAGTGAGCTCTTTTTTATCGCGGGTGATGATTATCTTGACACGCTTGCCTACTTCGGTTTTTCCCACAATGCTCAGTAATTCCTGGGTATTATTTACGGGTTTAGCGTCAAATTGTTTGATTATATCCCTCTCTTTTATGCCGGCCTTCTGCGCAGGGCTGTTTTCCAGAACTTTTGCTACCAGCACCCCGTTCTTATCGGGGAGCCCGAAATACTCTGCCAGGTCTTGGTTCAGATCCTGCACGGTTATGCCCAGCCACCCGTAAATTATTTTTTTGCCTTCAATAAGCCTGGCCATTATCCTTTTTGCGCTATTAACGGGTATGGCAAAACCAATACCCTCGTATCCTCCGCTGGTTGAAAATATGGCCACGTTGATCCCCACTACTTCGCCTTTAAGGTTGACCAGAGGCCCTCCTGAATTCCCGGGGTTTATTGCCGCGTCTGTCTGGATAAGATCGCCATAGTCACGCTTGCGCGAAATGGCTCTTCCTAAAGAACGGTGCAGGGCTCCGATTACGCCTGCGGTAACGGTCGGCTCAGGGTTCTGCAACGCAAAACCAAAGGGGTTACCTATAGCTACTACCCACTCGCCGATCCTTAAATTATCGGAATCTCCTAAAGCTGCAACCGGCAAATTTTGCGCGTTTATCTTAACGATTGCCAGATCTGAACGCTCATCCTGGCCCTTAACCGCTCCTTTAAACTCTCTGCCGTCGGGCAGAGTCACGGTTATCTTGTCCGCCTCATCTACGACATGCTGGTTGGTTAAGATATAACCTGCCGGATCAATGATCACTCCTGAGCCAAGGCCAACCTGTTTATATTCCCTGTCAGGCATCTCCCCGAGGAAATCATTAAAGAACCTTCGTAAAGCATCGTTATCCCCAAACGGAGAGTTGCCGAAAGGATAACTGTAATAGTATATGCGCCTTCCCTTTAGCTTGGCAGTATGCTCTGAGCTTATGGAAACCACGGCTTTACCGGTGATATTGGCCACGTTAATTATAGCGTCTTGCATGCGCAGGCCCTCTGAAGGACCAGGCGCAGCAACGGGATTTGAAATCCGATTCTCTTTAGAGGCTGTATTTTGCCCCTGAGACGAAGAAAAAACGCCGGATTTTAAGGATATCATAAAACCCAGGAATATCCCTATAACCAAAATAACCACTGAAAGCAATATCTTTTTCTTCACGGTAAAAACCCCTTTAATCTGACAAGATCTTCTTGCGTACTTCCTTCTCCATGTCATCCTGAAGCTTGGGTTTTTCTTTTAAGAGCTTTATGGCTGCATCGCGACCCTGGCCTATTTTTTCGCCTGCGAAAGCAAGCCAGGCGCCGGATTTCTCGACCACCCCGGCCACAATTGCGGCATCCAGGATGCTGCCGGTCTTAGCTATGCCCTCATTGTGTAGAATCTCAAACTCCGCCTCTCTAAAAGGCGGAGCGACTTTATTCTTAACCACCCTGGCTCTTACGCGGTTGCCCACCACCTGCTCCGCGTTTTTTAAGGTAGCGATCTTTCTTAAATCCAGGCGCACCGAAGAATAAAATTTAAGCGCCCTTCCGCCCGGGGTGGTTTCAGGAGAGCCAAACATCACGCCGATCTTCTCTCTTATCTGGTTAATGAAAATAACGCAGGTCCGGGATTTGCTGATGGCTGCGGTAAGTTTACGCAGGGCCTGGGACATAAGCCGCGCCTGCAGGCCGACATGGGCATCGCCCATTTCGCCTTCAATCTCCGCGCGGGGAGTAAGCGCTGCCACCGAATCTATCACTACTAAATCCACGGCATTGGAACGCACCAGGGTCTCGGCGATCTCCAAAGCCTGCTCTCCCGTATCCGGCTGGGATATCAGAAGGTCATCTAAATTAACCCCAATGATCTTGGCGTATGTGGAATCAAAGGCATGCTCCGCGTCAATAAAAGCCGCTACCCCGCCTTTTTTCTGTATTTCCCTGATTACGGTTAATGTAACCGTAGTTTTACCGGATGCCTCCGGACCGAATATCTCAATGACCCTGCCGCGAGGCATACCGCCTACGCCCAAAGCTAAATCCAGGGTCAGGGCGCCGGTCGGGATGGCTTCCACATTCGCCTTGACGCTTGAGCCCAACTTCATTATTGAGCCTTTGCCAAACTGTTTTTCTATCTGCGAAAGCGCCAGTTCCAACGCTTTTTGGCGGTCCGCAATATCTTTCGTTTCTTCTTTTTTCTTTTCAACAACCATTACGCCCTCCGATCTTTTTTTAAGGTTCTTATTATAACTTACCTATATATAGCTGTCAAACAAATTAACAATAAAATCATCCCTCCTCTCTGCCGTAAATAGACGCAAGCAGGGGGATAATCTAACTAAAAATGAAAAGGGGCACTCCCGGCTCAATCGGAAAGGTGCCCCTCTTTAAGCTCCTTGGCGTTCCTGCCTGTTTATTATTTTTCCGCAATCTTGAATTTTAAGCTGGCTATTTCCGCCTTTAAGCCTTCAATCTCTTTTTGCTGCTCTTTGACCCCTTCTACCAAAAGAGCAGTGATTTTAGAATAGTCCATGCCGTTGGCAAATCCAGATGCTTTGGGGTCATAGCTGACTACTTGGGGAAGCACTTTACCCACGTCTTCGGCAATAAAGCCGATGTCTTGAGAGCCGCCGTATTTGGGCTTCCATTTAAAATATACGCCCTGCAACTTCATGATCAGCTGCAATGCATTAGGTATAGGCTTTATGTTCTCTTTCCAGCGTATTGAAGAACCATTATGCCAAGAATGGTCGCTGACTGAATAATAGCCGCCTCCGCTTGCTTCCATAGTCAGCAGATAACCGGGGCTGGTGTTTGCGATACCGACATAGCCGCTGGCATTAATTCTGATCCTCTCGGCATTGACTGTTCCGATTGCCAGCTGTTCACTGCCGCCTAATGTGCCGATATAGGTGGTAGGATTCGTAGTTGTCCCGTTTCTTATGCCGAATGAACCGCGCGAACCTGTATTCGAATAAAATCTTGCCAGTATGGCATTATCAGTATCTGCGCCCTTTATATCTAAAGGATAAGCCGGGGTAGTCGTGCCGACGCCGACGTTGCCGCCGAAGGGGTTCAACGTTAAATTCCTAGCCGTAGAAGCGCTTGATGCAGACTGCAATGCCGGCGTATACCCGCCATAAACATCCGTGAGCAAAAGGTAACCGTCATAGGTGGCTGAGGCTACCCTAAAGCGGGCAATTGGCGTATTCCATGCATCTGATAAAGAAGTTGCCGTCCAATCACCACCGGCAACATGCAATTTCGCTGCCGGACTGCTCATCCCGATACCAACATTGCCAGACGGGAAACTGACAGTATCAACGGTTGTACCGGTCCTGTCTACAACCATCCAATTTGCGATAGTTCCTTTACCCTGTGGGTATGTTTGAAATAGAAACTGGCCTGCCGAGCTCGCCTGTATGCCCCAGGATTTTTCCTGATCCGGAGCGCCAGGGCTATATAGTGCCAAATAATGATCCTGTAGCTCAAACAGAGACGTTCCCGTTGCCAAACTTGCCTGCCTGGAAGTCCCACCTACAATAACGTCCCCGCCTACCACGCTAAGTTTTGCCCCCGGGGTCACCGTCCCAATGCCGACATTACCCTCAACCACCAAATCAGCATCGGTATCAATGGTATTGGTACAGGTGCCTCCCCAGCAGTAGGAGCTGCCGCTGACGTAGTTATCTCCTACGGCCATACGCTGGGCTCTCATCTCACGGTAGACTCCATATGGGGATGGGTAATAGGTGGTTACGGTGATGGATTCGTCAGCGGCAAAGAGAGCACCAGGGAAAAATAACGCTATAGCCAAAGCGCTGACAGATAAAGAAAGTAAAGCCGATTTTAACTTAAGCATCGCAACCCTCCTTTTATTTTATCGCTGTCCCCAGTTGGTTCACTGGAGCGAAATTATCGGTGAAGATAGCAGCATTCAAGACATTGATAGGCATTAATGTACAACGGCTATCTTTCAAAATCTTACCCACATCAAGCGGCTTATCAGACGCTATCAGCACAAAGAGAAATGAACAATCAAATGCGTAAACATTCTTAAAAACGGATTGAAGCGTAACATACTCGGATTTAAGAAAATTATCATTGTTCACTACCATCATGACAAAGGTTCCGGGTTCTCTAAGGCGGGCCTTTATCTCCCGGAAAAACTCCTGAGTGGTAAGATGCGGCGGGATGCTGTAGGTACCCCTGTCATATTTGAATGCGTCCATCTCAATCAAGTCGTATTTTTTACCCGTCTTTTTTAAGAACATGCGCGCGTCCTCATTGAACAAATGCAGGTTTTTACCTGGCAAAAGCCCGAAATATTCCTGCGCTGCCTGTAAAACTTTATCATTTATATCTACGGCATCTACCTTCATATTGTCTTTTCCCGCAAGCCTTCCCGCGACCAACCCTGGACCTACCCCGAGGTTGAGCACTTCTTTTTGTCGGCCATCCAACAACGCCAGCGCTTCAAAGCAATCGACATACCCCCAGGCAGGGACAGTCTTGAACTTATCCGCGATAAATATCTCGCCCATTACCCCGCCATTAATATACATTGAGCGTATGCCGCTATGGTCTCTTACTTCCACTGTGCCGTAAAGTGATTCTGCGGTAAAAGATATTTTTTGCTGAGGTACCCCGTTAATTTTTCCAAGGCGATGTTCACCGGTATTGACATTCGGCTTTAGCGATGTATCAATGCCTCCGGACGGCGCCTTGAATCCACCGGAAAATAACCGGAATAATAAAATAATGGCGAACGCACAGAAAATATAAATTCTGTGTTTTCTGGCCAGCAGTAAAGATACCATGAATAAACATGCGCTCAGCCCAAAAAAGATCGTACTAAGAGGCACCCAAAGAACAAGCCAGAACGTTGTAAAAAGGGTCCCCAAGACGCTCCCGAGAGTAGAGGTGGCATAAAGGTTACCCGATGTTTCTCCTATTTTTTCCAGTTTTTTCGCCATTAGTTTTATTGCAAAGGGAGAAACCGCGCCAAGCAAAATACTGGGAAGAAAAAAAAGCATCGTAACCGCGACCAAGGGAGCAATTACGGTAGGAACACCAGAGAAGAACGCTATGCCGTGCCTATAGAATAAGGGGACAAGCGCCACCAACAACCCCGCCAATGCAATAATTGCTGCTAAAAAATCCTCGCTCGGTTTTTTATCGGCGAGGTGTCCGCCGAAATAATACCCCAGGCTCAACCCCCCCAGCATAACGCTGATAATAGACCCCCAGACATAAACGGTGCCGCCGTAGTCTGCCGCCAAAAGCCTGCTGCCGGAAATTTCCAAAGCCATCAAAACGGCGCCGCATACAAAAACAGCACTCTCCATTATTATATTTTTTAAAATTATTTTTTTCACTATTTGTCCTGGGCAGGCTTAGTCGCCTATGGCAAGAAAAAGTCCAGAAAAATAAAGCTATCGCATCTTTTCATCATGTTAATAGTAATAAAATACCTTGATATGTTGGTTTGTCAATAACAATTTAATCGGCATGCCGGGCTGATACGTAATCCTGGATTATTGTTTTTAATTTAACCGCAACTATCTTATTTTTAAGCTTGAGCCCTGACTTAAATAATACCCGGATGTAATTACCGGTGTAGCCCTGCCAGAAACCTTCCCGCGTCTTGCCTTCAACCAACACCGGCATGTTTCTGCCTACAAAACGTCTTTTGTAATTGAAACTGCTGTCTTGGCTTACTTTCTGCAGGCGCTCAAACCTGTCTTTAACCAGCCGCGGATCAAGCTCTCCCCTGAATCTCCTGAAAGCAGCGGTTCCTTCTCTTGACGAATACGGGAAAACATGCACTTTGAGGGGCGAGATCTTTTTAATTAACTGCGCCGTATTTTTAAAATGGGCCTCCTTTTCCTCCGGAAAACCCACTATGACATCGGTGCTGATGGCAATTTCCGGGATGCGTCTTTTTATGCGACGGATAATTTCCAGGTAATCTTTTGCTGTATACGGCCGGTTCATTTTTTTAAGGACGGTGTCATCGCCGCTTTGCAAGGGGATATGCAAATGCCGGCATAATTTTTGCGAAGAAGATAATTTTGCAATCAACTTATCGGTAACATCATTGAGTTCTATGGAGCTTAACCTTATACGCAATAGCCCTTCTATGTTTTCTAACTGCTCAATAACATCAACTATGTCCGCCTTAGGGTTAAGGTCCCTGCCGTATGCGCCCAGGCAGATACCGCATAAAACTATTTCCTGGAACCCGTTTTTTACCAACCCCCTTGCCTCCGCAACAATATACTCAAGCAGCCTGCTGCGCGAGTGGCCCCTGACTAAAGGCACTTTACAATATGAACAGAAATTATTGCAGCCGTCCTGTATTTTTAAAAAAGCGCGGGTGCGGCCGGAAAAACCGGATATGCCTTTACTCGCCGCGCTGGCCCCTTCCTTATGCCTTTTGAGGCGGAATCGGCCCTTAAGCTGCTTGAATAAATCACCCCTATCCTTATTTTTCACAATTAAGCTTACCCCGCCTATTTCTTTAATCCTGCCTGCGTCTAATTCAGTCAAACATCCGGTAACTATAATCTTTGCCTTGGGATTATTTTTTATTGCCTTGCGGATAATATTAAGGGAATCAGAATCTGCGCGGTGGGTCACGGTGCAGGTATTGATGACACAGATATCCGCAGCCAAGCCGTTATCCAGCTCCCTAAACCCGTAATTAATGAACTGCTCGCGGATAACCTGAGTATCATATTGATTAACCTTACAGCCTAATGTATAAAATTTTACTGTTTTCATAATCAATTTGCTTAAGTTGAATTTTAGGCTTTTGCTGGAGGCTGCATAAGAAAATTTTTGGCAAATGTCTGCGAGGAATTACGAGGAGCAGAGAACGCTAATCCGATACAGGCTACTCGGAGCGACGAAGTAAGCCGAAGCAGACGGCAAAAATTTTCAGCAGCCGCAAGCAAAGCCTAAAATTACTCAATCTAACCCTGATACAGGAATTTTATGTAACTGGCAACTGCTACCGCCGCCGTCTCTACCCGTAACACTTCTTTACCCAGCGAAACCGCCACGCATCCTGATTTTTTGGCCAACTCCACCTCTGCCGGAGAAAAATCTCCTTCCGGCCCGATAAAAACCAGGATATTCTTTGCGCCTGAACCCCGCAGGACATCCTTCAGGCTTCTGCGCTCTCCTTCTAAAGTAGGAATCAATTTCAAGTCGTAACCTTTGGCCCCGGACAATGCCTCTTTTACGCTCTGCACCGGCTCAATAACCGGCAGCGAACTTCTCTGGCTCTGCTGGCTTGCGCTTTGCGCCACATTGCGCCAATGGCCAAGGCGCAGTTCTTTTTTTTTCTTATCCAGCCTGACTATCGTGCGTTCTGTTTCTAAAGGGATGACCCTGTCCACACCCAGCTGCGTAAGCTTATCAACAATATCGTCCATACTGGATTTTTTGGGTATGGCGCAGGCCAGGCTTAAAACCATATTCCGGGGTATGGCGCAGGCAGGATAAATCTTTTTTATATTCAAGGCAAGCGCGGGTTTAAGCTTTTCTACTGAGCAGAGATATTCGTTTGTTTTTTCATCAAAGACAATAACCTCTTGCCCGGCTTTAATCCGCAGCACGTCCTTGATATAATGCTGTTGTTTATTGTCCGCAATGGTTATTTTCTTGCCTGATATATTCTCTGAAGGCGCAAAGAATCTACGCATAGCCTTAATGTCTTGCAAATAATATTAAATTAATGCCCAGAAACACCATGATCAGCCCGCAAATAAAAGCAACTACCTTATAATAAGCCTCTTTCTGCTTCAGTAAAAAACGCGGGATTAGCCCGGAAAGTACCGCTAACACCAGCAAAGGCGATATGACCGTGCCCAGACCAAAAGCCAGGCAATAAACCAGGGCCTGCGCCCAGGTTTTGGAAACCAG
>JAQTNM010000002.1:0-14967 GCA_028713875.1 Candidatus Omnitrophota bacterium
ATTTTATGTACAATGAGCTTATGTTCGCGATTATGGTTGATGCAGAGGCTGAGTATTTACAAGAACAGCATAAGGATATAGTCAAGCAGATAGAAGCAATTGAAAATACAGCAGGCGGTATACCAGAGTTTTGTCGTCAAATCCGCCAAAAGATTAGCAAAAAAGATATAGAAATAATCGAAAGTATCTACGGTATGAGCATAGAAGAGCTTATCCCTTTCCTAAAGGCTCATCCGGTTAAGCTGGTTGGCGGAGAAGTCAGGGTGCATACTGCCCAAGCTGCCGAAATAGAAGCACGCATGCTTGCTGAAAAAGGCGTAACCGTTATTACCATGGAGCATTATACCGACAGCGTATCTATCTATCCCTGGTCATTCCTTACTTATACTTTAGGCGCTACAGGCTTTACCCATATGACTTCTTCCCATAGCGCAGCTAATTTGTGGGGGCGCAAGGTCGGAGATTGGAGAGGCGGGCAGCTTACTCCGGAGAAATATGACCTTTACCGTGCGATTCTAAAGCGTAAGGTAGACGAGCTTCTTACTAAAGGATACACATACGTTTTAGGGGCGGCGGATAACAAAAATATACGCAAGGTGCTTAACTATGAAAATGTGGCTGCATTGTATAGTTCTATGTATAAGTTTACAGAAGAACAGATAAATACAATAAACGAAGCCACCAAGAAAGGGCATAAAATAGTCGTCAACTGCCTGAATGGTTCGGCATATAAAACATTGTTGCCTATTTTACACAAATTGGGGATTGATCCGTCGGCATTCGTTTTCATAAATAAGGAAGAGGATAGATTTTTTAAGGTAGGTTATATTCCGGTAAAATCTAAAACCGGGTCAGGTTACGTTGTTGAACACTATGGATGCGATACCACAAGGACTGACGTGGCGCGGACAATGCCTTATATAGATTCACTGGCAGATTTTCCGGTCGGTACTTTAGTATGGGAACTTGACCCTGACACAGACCGTTTTGTGGTTAAGCAGATAGAGAAAGATACCGCGGCGGTCAGAGAATTATTAAACAAGTTCTCAATTATTTCTTATAATTTAGGGGCTGGGCGTATTCTTGTGGCCCCTTTCCCCAATAAAAGCTTTCTTCAACAGGATATACTGGATATTGAGAGAAAGATAAAGACCGGGGAACTGGACGAAAATATTTATCTTTATTTTGGCAGTTATGTTTCTACTGAAGCCTGGCCTGAATTTGGAGATGCCATAGACGAACTGGTTTATTTGATGACATTGGTAGGCTTTAAGAATTTTGTTGTCCTGCGGGAACTCATAGAAAATTGGTGGTTTAATCACCCTGAACAGGAGATATTTACGGTTACGGACCAGTTAGGCCATATTATAAATTTATTCCGCGATAATAATGGTATTTGGGGCTATTCCATAGGCAGCAAAGACGATCCTCAACAAATAAGAAACCAGGCTGCAAAATTACGCGCGGAACATCTTAGTGAGAAAAAATTCCGGAAAGATTTAGGCCTCGGAGAAAAAATAGTTGTTTTCGCAAAAAGCCGTAAACTAAAGACTCAATCTGAAGGAGAGGAAAGCGGAGGCCATGTATTTGGTACGCCTGATGAGGTGTATAATATTTTGGGGAAACGCACCACAGCTATGCCTGAGAAAAGCGCGGCTGATGCATTGTTTTATTCTCTTATTGCTGCCAGCGAAGAATACCTTAAATATGCCGGCTTTCCCATAATGAATCAAGAAATACTACAGAAAGCTATGGGGCAAGGAGAATACTCTTTTCTTAAGTTTTTGGATAGCCGTTTTGATAAGTATGGACTTCAATCATATGTAGATTATCGTTTTGACCTGCTCTCAGGAAGCGCTGGGGCGATAGCGTTGATCCCTGAGTTAGAAGCCCGTAATGTTGAAAAGGCCAAGTGCCTTAGTTATAAGCTGCAATTTAATAATTTCTTCTTCTCCATAGGCAAGGCAGTCCGTGATGGAAAATTGAGCGTTAAAAAAGCAATTGAGATTTTCAAATTTATTATGCCGGAATTCGCTTCTACCTGGAACGCTATCGTTGACTTGACTATGACGGAAGAGGGGCTGGCAGTAGGGACGCGGCCTGAGGGCGTGCCTATAAAATTTGCCATTGATCCTAATTCTTTGTTGACAGGAGTTAAGGCCCGCCCTTCAGCTACAGATGAGTATACCAGCAAAGTCTATATCGACTCCAGAAAAATAGCTGCTGAGGATATCAAAAAATTAGGAGGAGCTTTGAATGAGCTCCAGTTTGCCGACCTTTATGCCGTGCTTAAGCGGTTTGGCATTGAGCCGGTTTTGCCTAAATCTGAGTTAGCCAATTTCAATACTCTTGAATTAAAACAAATTAGTTCACCTGTTATAACTCCAACTTCTGCCAGCTCGCCGGTTGATGTCTATCAGACTGCCCGCAGGATAATGCCTGAAGTGGCGAAAGATAATCCTTTCAGGAATTTCGCGCTTCTTGGCCAGTATATCTGGCAGGATGGACTGAGCATAGACATGATTGAATCGGGGTATTTTGAAAAGAGAGTGGCGCAAGACGGCATTAACGGCGTAACCACTAATCCCACCTTGATCAAAAAATACCTGGAAAGCCCTAAGGTTCAGGAAAAAGTCAGAGTCTTGGCAAGCCAGGGGAAGAACGCAGAGGAAATTTACAGGGATATCGTCGCTGATTTGGCCGAGATGGTGCTGGGAATCTTTAAGAAACGCCAGGCAAAGATAGGCAATTATCATTTCAGCGTGGAGCTTAACCCCGCGGTAAATAACTCCGATGTCGAACAGGCTGTAGCTGAAGCCATGTTCTGGACGGATATTGACCCTGATCATATGATGATTAAGGTTGCAGTCAGCTCTGATTCGGAAGGAAAAGATACTGATGTCGGTTATCAGATAATTGAAGAAATTATTGCCAGGGGACGCAATGTTAATGCAACCCTTATTTTTACGCCTGAACATTATAGAAAGGTGGTCCAGGCGTATATCCGCGGATTGCGCAGAGCGCTGGATAAGGTAATGAGAAGAGAGTTAACCAATGCTGAATTTGAACGGGTTTATTCCGTCGCCAGCTTTTTTATATCGCGCTGGGATGTCAAGCTTGAAGAGAAGAAATTGATGCCGGATAATTTAAGAGGAAAGGCAGCCAATGCCATAACCACCGTAGCTTACAATGAAATATTCCTTGAGCTCTTCAGCGAAAATAACCCTTTTTGGAAGACCATTGTTGACGATGCCGGGAAATTAGGCATAATAGTGCAGGTTCAGGATTTCCTGTTAGCCTCAACCGGCTCCAAGGCAGGGGATATGGTTAAGAAGGGCATGATTAAACCGGAGCAGGCCAGGCTTTATCCCGCCGATATCTACGTGTCTCCTGTCCAGGGCAGGTATGTAGTTAATACTTTGCCAGATGATACGCTTAAATATCAAGAGCAGAATCCGGCTAAGCCATTTGCAACTATTAAAGCCAATTATAGCCAGGCCAAAGCAGATTTCCAGGCTTTAGAGGAACACCTTGCCAAGAATAATACCAGCGTTGAGATAGAGGGCCGGGGTATATTAAAGGCAGCGTCTAAATCATTTACCGATGATTATAATGCCGTGCAGACCAAGATTAAAGATATCATTGCTGAAGTCAATGGTCAGCTTACCAGCTCGCCGGTAAAAGTCCCATCAGTGACTTATGGTAAGGATGAAGATGGAGATTTTATCAACCTTAAGGGCGAAAAAATTTATATCACTGATGCTATTGATGTCGCTGGTAAATTAGATAAATGGCAGGCAAAAGGACTTATTCCCGCCACATTTATTATTGATGTCCACACAAATCCAGCATCAATTGTTATATTAGACAGAAAGAGTCTTAGGGATACAGATATCGGATTTTTTGGAACAGTTCCTCGAACTGGCGCGCAAGTAGCAGCGTCCTTGGCGGATAAGCTTAATTATCTTATGGGAAAGGGAGGACAGCGCGGTTCGTCTATTTCGCAGGGGCTTAGAAATGAGATGTTGAGGAGGCCGAAGAAGTCGGATAAGGGGAAAGGTACCACAAGCTCACCCATAAAAGTTGAAAAAAACAATCCTGTCGGCGGTATTGATTTCCGCAGCATACCCATGACCATGCAGCCGATGGGTAGTTTCGCGGGCCTGAATTTTAATCTTGCTCCACCGCCTCCTAACCTGGCTTATATTAACGTGGATGCGGAACTGCGCCAGATACAGCTGATGGTGCAAGGCGGGATGATTCCTTCCGGACAGCGTATTAAAGAGCTTATCAGCGCCTGCTACTATAAAAAAGAGCTGAAAGATAAGATCGGCGAGCTGGTTTCTTCCCTTTCCGATATCTGTAGGCTGGAAGAGGAGTACGGACGGCAAAGCGATCCGGAGCTGAAAGAAAGCCTGGTGCTTATTGATTCAGCTGCGCTTTAAGGCCGTCAAGGCGCGTTTACCTGGCAAAAAGAATTTGACACATCTCTAAAACGTGATATAATCTCCCGTAGTCCAAGGGAGCACTACTAAAATAAAAACAATGGCGTTTAGAGGCCGGAGTATCGGCTCTAAACGCCTTCTTTGTATATACACTATGGCAAAATATATATTTATAACCGGCGGGGTGATTTCCAGCCTTGGCAAGGGCATCACTTCTGCTTCTATAGGCAAGATATTGGAATCAAGGGGCCTGAAGGTCGCCCTGATGAAGCTTGACCCTTACATCAACGTTGACCCCGGCACCATGAACCCCTATCAGCACGGCGAGGTTTATGTAACCGAGGACGGCGCTGAAACCGACCTGGATTTAGGCCATTATGAACGGTTTACCAATGCCAGGATCACGCGCTTCAGTAATGTTACCACGGGCCAGGTCTATAACGCCGTCATTTCACGGGAACGCCGGGGAGACTATTTAGGCAAGACCATCCAGGTCATCCCGCACATTACCAATGAGATAAAAGAGAGGATCAAAAAAGTAGCTTCTGTATCGGGGGCACAGATCGTTTTAGTGGAAGTCGGCGGCACCGTGGGCGACATTGAAAGCCTTCCTTTCCTGGAGGCGGCCCGGCAATTCCGCATGGATTGCGGGCAGGAGAATGTTTTCTATGTCCATGTGACCCTCATTCCGTTTATAAAAGTCGCCGGAGAAATAAAAACCAAACCCACCCAGCATAGCGTGGGAACCTTGCGTGAAATAGGCATCCAGCCGGATGCGCTCATCTGCCGCACTGAAAAACCTCTTTCGGCGGACATAAGGGCAAAGATCGCTTTATTCTGCAGTATTAAGGAAGAGGCGGTTATTGAAGCCAGGGACGCGGAATCAATTTATGAGGTCCCCCTGGTATATAAAAACCAAGGTTTAGACCGGATAATTTTACGACACCTGAATTTGAAATTCAAATCCTACGACCTGGCATCTTGGCGGAAAAACGTGGTGGACAAGGTGGTCAACCCCAGGTATAAAGTCAACATAGCGGTGGTGGGTAAATACATAGAGCTGCAGGATGCCTATAAATCCATATACGAAGCATTAGTGCATGCGGGAATAGCCAATGATGCCAAGGTGATTATTGATAAGGTTGATTCCGAAGACGTAGAGAAGGAGGGGCCGGATAAACTTTTAAGGAATGCCTCCGGTATCCTTGTGCCGGGAGGTTTCGGTTACCGCGGCATAGAAGGCAAGATCAGGGCCATAAACTACGCCAGGACCAGCCGCATACCGTTTTTGGGACTTTGCTTAGGGATGCAATGCGCCACAATAGAATTCGCCAGGAATGTCTGCTCTTTAAAAGGAGCCAATTCCACGGAGTTCAATAAAAGGACTCTGCATCCGGTAATAAGTTTACTGGAAGAACAGAGGCAGGTTAAAAACTTGGGCGGCACCATGCGTTTAGGCTCTTATATTTGCCGCATTAAGAAGAAAACCCGGGCCTTTGCCGCTTATAAAAAAAGCATGATCTGGGAACGCCACCGCCACAGATACGAATTTAACAACAAATACCGTAAACTCCTGGAGAAGAAAGGAATGGTCTTTTCAGGGATATATCCGAAACAGAACCTGGTTGAGATAATCGAGCTTAAAGAACACCCTTATTTTATTGCGGTGCAATTTCACCCCGAGTTTAAATCCAAACCCGATAGGGCCCACCCCTTATTCCGGGAATTCATCAGGAACGCATTGAAAATAAAAAAATAATATGGACGCTATACTTGCCCTAGAAGACGGAACAATATTCAGGGGTCAATCCTTCGGTGCATCCGGAGAGAAATACGGCGAAGTGGTTTTTAACACCAGCATGACCGGATACCAGGAGATCCTGACCGACCCCTCTTACAAAGGCCAGATCGTGACCATGACCTATCCCTTGATTGGAAACTATGGGGTAAACAAGGAGGATGTAGAGTCATGCCGGCCTTTTGTGGAAGGTTTTGCGGTCAAGGAATACAGTAAGATCGCCAGCAACTGGCGAGCTCAACAATCATTGGGAGACTATTTGAAGGAAAATGATATAGTAGGGGTCGAAGGCATAGATACGCGGACGCTTACCCTGCATATCCGCCAGGCCGGAGAGTTGAAAGCGGTCTTATCAACCGAAGATCTCGATGAAAAGAGCTTGGTTAAGAAAGCAAAAGATTCACCCGGATTAATCGGCAGGGATTTAGTTAAGGGCGTTAGTTGCCGCAAGACCTATTCCTGGAATAAGCAGGGCAAATACAGGGTAGTGGTCCTGGACTGCGGCGTAAAGCTTAATATTTTAAAGCTGTTGAGTAACAATAACTGCCAGGTCCTGGTTGTGCCGGCAAAAACTAAAAGTAGCGAAATCTCCGCTCTTAATCCGGACGGGGTCCTGCTTTCTAACGGCCCGGGGGACCCGGCAGCTTTATCAACGGTGATTAATACTACGAAGGAATTACTGGGCGAAGTTCCCATATTCGGTATCTGCCTGGGGCATCAGATGCTCGGGCTGGCCCTGGGCGGCAAAACCTATAAACTTAAATTCGGACATCACGGAGCTAATCATCCGGTCAAAGACGTAAAGACCGGGAAGGTCGCCATTACCGTGCAGAATCACGGTTTTTGCGTGGATATGGACACCTTGAATAAAAAAGAAATTGAAATGACGCATATAAATCTGAATGACCGGACGCTGGAGGGCATGCGGCACAGGAAACTGCCGGTGTTTTCCGTGCAGTTCCATCCCGAGACATCGCCCGGGCCGCACGATGCCCAGTATCTTTTTGGGTCTTTTGTGAAATCAATGGAGGACTGGCGTGCCAAAAAGAAAAGACATTAAAAAAATACTGATTATCGGTTCAGGCCCGATCGTCATAGGACAGGCCTGTGAATTTGATTATTCCGGCACGCAGGCCTGCAAGGTTCTAAAACAGGAAGGGTTTAAAGTAATATTGGTGAATTCCAACCCGGCGACAATCATGACCGATCCCCAGACGGCGGATAAGACCTATATTGAGCCGATAACCGTGGATATGGTGGCAAAGATAATCGCCAGGGAAAAACCCGATGCCCTGCTGCCTACGTTAGGGGGCCAGACTGCTTTGAATACGGCGGTAGGATTAGCGGAAACGGGCGCATTGAAGAAATATAAGGTTGAGACCATCGGCGCGGATATAAAATCCATAAAAAAAGCCGAAGACCGCAAATTGTTTAAAGAAGCGATGAACAGGATAAATTTGGATTTGCCCAAAAGCGAACAGGCCTACAATCTTAAAGAAGCGGTTGATATTACCCGGAAAATAGGTTTCCCGGTGATTATCCGGCCGAGCTTTACTCTTGGAGGCACAGGCGGGAGCATTGCCTATAATATCGAAGAATTCAAAGAGCTTGCCCGGCAGGGGCTTGAGTCAAGCATGATCAGCGAGGTATTGATCGAGGAATCTGTCGCCGGGTGGAAGGAATTTGAATTAGAGGTGATGCGCGATCTAAAAGATAACGTGGTAATCATCTGCTCCATCGAGAATTTTGACCCCATGGGGATACATACCGGAGACAGCATCACCGTCGCTCCTGCCCAGACATTGACCGACCGGGAATACCAGAAAATGAGGGATGCTGCCATTGCCTGTATCAGGGAAATCGGCGTTGCCTGCGGAGGATCCAATATCCAGTTTGCCATACACCCAGAAACAGGACGCATGGTCATTATTGAAATGAACCCGCGGGTTTCAAGGAGCTCTGCGCTTGCTTCTAAAGCTACGGGTTTTCCTATCGCCAAGATCGCCGCTAAATTAGCCGTGGGCTATACTCTGGATGAGATCCCCAATGATATAACCCGCGAGACCCCGGCTTGTTTTGAGCCGGCCATTGATTACTGTGTAGTTAAGATACCGCGTTTTACTTTTGAAAAATTTGCTTCGGCAAATCCGGAGCTGACTGTTTCCATGAAATCGGTAGGCGAGGCGATGAGCATAGGCAGGACTTTCAAGGAAGCGCTGCAAAAAGGGCTGCGTTCATTAGAAATCGGCAAATATGGTCTGGAGACAGCAGTATTTAAGGACCAGGGCTCTACAGAGGCAGATAACGGTACCCTGGATAAGATCACCGCAAAACTCAGGATTCCTAATGCAGACAGAATTTTTTATATTGCCGATGCCCTCAGGGCCGGCTTGGGTATAGAAAAAATTTATGAACTGACCAAAATTGACCGCTGGTTCCTGTATAATATTAAGGAAATCATAGATCTGGAAAAAGAGATCATCCGGGCTAAAGATGCCTTAACCGGCAAACTTTTGCGTAAAGCCAAGGAATACGGGTTTTCCGACCGGCAATTAGGTAAGCTATTAAGCAAAAAAGAAGAAGAGGTTTATCAATTACGCAAGTCCTTTGATATTGCCCCCGCCTTTAAGCTCGTAGATACCTGCGCCGCGGAATTTAAAGCCCACACCCCGTATTATTATTCCACCTACGACAGATAAAAATAAACTTGCCGGGAGTTTCTGTCTAATTATATTTACAAATCCCGCAGCATATACTATAATAATGCCTAATTATTAAGCATATACGATGATAAAAAATATCGGTTTTGATAACGAGAAGTACCTCAAGGAACAGACCGCCGCAATTTCAGACCGGGTCAAGAAATTCAATAACAAACTTTATCTGGAATTCGGCGGAAAGCTCTGTTTTGATTACCACGCCGCCAGGGTCCTTCCGGGTTATGACCCCAACGTCAAGATAAGGCTGCTGCAGTTATTAAAAGACAAGATAGATATTGTCCTGTGCATTTATGCGGCTGACATCGAGAGGGGCAGGGTGCGCGGGGACTTCGGGATCACCTATGATGCGGCTACGCTCAAACTCATTGACGATCTAAGGAAATGGGGCCTGGATATAGTCGCGGTTGTGATCACGCGTTTTACCGGCCAGTCATCAGCTTCTATCTTCAAGAATAAACTGGAACGCCGGGGGGTTAAGGTCCATTTGCACTATCCCATTGAAGGGTATCCGGCGGATATAGATTTGATCGTCGGTGATAAAGGCTTCGGTAAAAATGAATACATTGAGACCAAAAAACCAATCGTAATCGTTACTGCGCCCGGCCCCAACAGCGGAAAACTTTCTACTTGCCTTTCGCAATTATATCATGAGCATAAGCGCGGGATAGATGCCGGTTATGCCAAATTTGAGACGTTCCCTATCTGGAACCTGCCGCTTAAGCACCCGGTGAACGTAGCCTATGAGGCCGCCACCGCCGATATCCTGGATTTTAATTTAGTAGACCCGTTCCACCTCAATGTCTATAATGAGACCGCTATAAATTATAACCGCGATGTGGAGAGTTTCCCGATATTGAAGTTGATATTGGGAAAAATATTGGATAAAGATGCTAACTTGCCGATGTATAATTCGCCTACCGATATGGGGGTCAACCGTGCAGGCTTTGGGATAGTGCAGGATGAGATAGTAAAGGAGGCATCCAGGCAGGAGCTGATCCGCAGGTACTTCCGTTATAATGCCGAATATGTGCTGGGGATAGAGAGGAAAGAAACCGTAGAGAGGGTCGCGCTGCTTATGGAGGAATTAGGCGTCAAGACCACGGACAGGGCAGCGGTGGAAGTAGCAAGAAAGGCGGCGGGAGAATCGGAAGCAAAGGGTAAAGGTAACGCCGGGGTATTCTGCGGCGCGGCTATTCAATTAGCCGACGGGCGTATTATTACGGGCAAGAACTCCAAGCTCATGCACGCTGCCTCCGGACTTATATTAAACGCCGTAAAAGTCCTGGCCAATATCCCCGATGAGATACTCCTGCTTTCGCCGCACATCATCAACCAGATAGCGAAGTTAAAAGAAGGCATTTTAGAGGCCGAAGGCGAGAGCATGGACCTGGAAGAAACGCTGATAGCCCTGGCCATAAGCGCAACTACCAACCATACCGCGGAATTAGCCATGAAGAAGCTGGTGGAATTGAAATCCTGCGAAGTGCATATGACCCATATCCCTACCCCGGGAGACGAAGTCGGCCTGAAAAGGCTGGGCGTCAACATTACTACCGACGGAAAATTTTCTTCCCGTAATCTCTTTGTTACTTAATGTCCGGCAATAAGATTAAATTTATATTTTTTATTGCTGTCGTCGTCCTGCTTGCGGCTGCGGGTAGCTTTTTCCGTATTGATATCCGGCAATTGCAGATGGCCTTGTCAAAATTCCCGGTTTTGGCAGCCGGGATGATTTTTGTAGCCCTTTACGTATCGGTCACATTCTTTATTTGGCTCTCAAAGGATGTATTCAGGATTACCGCTGCGCTCATCTTCGGGCCGTTTCTAAGCACGGTCTTTGTGTTTGCCGCAGAGATAATCAATGCCTTTATATTATTCAATTTCAGCCGCATCCTTGGGCGGTCTTTTATTAAGGAGCGCTTAAAAGGTCATCTTAAAAACCTGGATGAAAGGCTGGCTCAGTCTAACTTTGCCTGGCTCTTTATATTCAGGGCTGTGCCGCTTATCCCTTTCAGGTTCATGGATTTGGCCGCGGGCTTAACTAAAATACCTTTGCGTAGGTATCTTATCGTGGCAGCGCTGGGGTCTGTGCCCCGCATATTCTGGCTGCAGTATATCTTGTCCGTCGCAGGAAAAAGCCTGCTTACAAAGCCTACAGCCACCGTAGATTACCTTGTGCTGAATAAGCCGGCATTAATCTTTACGTTGGTCTACCTGGTATTGGTTATCGCGGTTTTGATCAAATTAAGGATAAAAAACAGCTAAACTATGGCTATAAGCATAAAATTTTTGGGCGGTATCAGGACGGTTACCGGTTCAAGCCACCTTGTTACTGCGGACAGGTCCCAGGTCCTGCTTGACGCCGGGCTCTTCCAGGGCCACCGCGACGAATCTTACAAGATAAATACGACCTTCCGTTATAATCCGCATAAATTAAATGCGCTTATTTTATCCCATGCCCATATTGACCACAGCGGCAATATCCCGGTGGTGCTTAAAAACGGCATGCGCTGCAAGATTTATACCACCCATGCAACACGCGATCTGTGCAAGCTCATGCTGGAAGATTCAGGCAAGATCCAGGAAGAAGATATAAAGTACGTGAACAAGATCAATAAGAGGATGGGCCTGCCTTTAAGGAAGCCGCTTTATACCAGGAGAGAAGCAGCCAGGGCGAATAAGAAATTCCATCCTCTTTCTTACGGAGAGCGTTTCTGCGTGGCCAGGAATATTTTTGCCAGGCTCCATGATGCCGGGCATATACTGGGCTCAAGTATAATCGTATTGGATATAAAAGACCAGGATAGAGTTATCCGCCTGGGATATGCCGTGGATTTGGGAAGAAAAAACCTGCCCCTGCTTAATGCGCCGCAGGTTCCGGCCGGGCTTGATTATTTGATTATAGAAACTACCTACGGTGCAAGATTCCATGCCCCTGCAGAGGAAACAAAGTTTAAATTCCGTGATGCCATTAAGCGTACTGTAGAGCGCGGGGGTAAAGTCCTCATTCCTTCTTTCACGCTGGAGCGCGCGCAGGAAGTGCTCTATTTTCTAAATGAGCTCCTAAAGGAAAAAGTCATTCCTGCGATACCCATATACGTGGATAGCCCGCTGGCCACAGACATAACCGAGGTCTTTAAAACCCATATTAATTATCTCAATCCTCAGATCCGTTCGGCCATAGGAGCAGGCAACAGTCCTTTTGAGTTCGTGAACCTCAGGTTTATCCGCGAACAGAATGAGTCCAAAAGACTCAACACCGACAAGAGGCCGATGATAATCATTGCCGGAAACGGCATGTGCGAAGCAGGCAGGATCCTGCATCATCTTAAAAATAACATTGAAGACTCCAGGAATACGATAATTATCGTCGGTTATATGGCGAAAGACACGCTGGGCAAAAGAATAGTGGAGCGTATGCCTATCGTGCGCATATTCGGCGTGGAATATGAACTGAATGCAGAGGTGGAGGTAATTAATTCCATATCAGCTCACGCGGATAAAAACGAACTGCTTGATTTTATTGCCGCCTGTCTTCCTTTAAAGAAGGTCTTTCTGGTCCACGGGGATATGGACCAGTCGCAGGCGCTTTTGGATGCCTTATCCGAAAGGAACATAAATGCAGTCATCCCTGAAAAGGAGGAAGAAGTATTTTTAGATTGACCGCAAGAGAGAATTACTGTAAAATCAAGCGAGTTTTAACAAGCGGCTCTACTTTATTGTAAAAAGGAGGAATTCATATGGCAGGCGGATTTTCAACCCCGAAGAAAGACAAGGCAGTCAAGGTTTCAAGCGGCCAGCCGGTTAAAGCCGGCCAGATCCTGATCCGGGGTTTAAGCACTTACAAGGCCGGACAGAATGTCAAGGGTTTAAACACGATGTTTGCTTTGCGTCCCGGCAAGGTTTATTTCTCCAGGAAGAAGACCTCGCACGGAAAATTCAGGACATTCGTTAATGTTTTAGCGCAAGCTCTGCCGGCTAAAAAATAAAAATGGGCTGTTCTGAAAAAACCACCCTGCAGGAGAGGGCCAAAAAGTATTATTCGCTGAAGTATGCTCTTAGCCTTGCAGAATCCGGGTATCTTATTGCGCTCCTTATCCTGTTCCAGGCTTCAGGATTATCCGCCAGGCTCGTAAACGTAATTTCGCGTCTTGGCCCAAAAGCTTACCTGGTTTTTCCTTTATATTTGGCTGCCGTTTATTGCGCGTATTACATTCTGAATTTTCCCCTGAACATTTATCATTCGTTTGTCTTAGAGCGCAGCTTCTGTCTCTCCAATCAAAAATTCTCTGCTTGGTTCAAAGATCAGTTTAAATCCGCCGCAATATCTTACATTATTCTGCTGGTTCTCTTTGCGGCCTTTTACTATATACTGGCGCATAATCCATACAACTGGTGGATAATCATTTCTGCGGTTTGGATATTTTTCAGCCTGATTTTGGCAAAACTTACCCCTTTGATCATTATCCCGCTCTTTTTTAAATATAAGGTGCTGGATGACCAGGCCCTACGGCAGCGTATCGCCGGTTTGGCGAAGAAGATGGGAGTTGCGCTCCTTGATGTTTTTGAAATAGACCTGAGTAAAAAGACCTTAAAGGCAAACGCGGCGTTGGTAGGCTGGGGCAGATCCAGGCGCGTGCTTCTGGCGGATACGCTGAAAAATAAATATACCCATGAAGAGATCGAGGTGATCCTGGCGCATGAATTCGCGCATTACCGCCTGAAGCATATTTTTAAGCTAATTTTTATAAATTCCCTGGTTACAATCTTGACTTTTTATCTGATATTTCAAAGCAGCGGTTATGTCTTGGAGTTGTTCGGCTTATCTTCCTTGCAGGATACAGCGGCACTGCCGCTCATATTGCTGTATTTTGTCATCGTGGGAATGATCCTGAGGCCTGCGGAAAATTATTTCAGCCGCCGCATGGAAAATAACGCCGATATAATGGCACTCAAGGTAACCGGCCTTAAAGGCCCTTTTATTTCTATGATGGATAAACTCGCCAGCCAAAACCTGGCTGACCGCAACCCTTCTCTCATAATCAAACTTTTCTTCTTCGATCACCCTCCGATAGACGAACGAATCAAAACAGCGCAATCGTTCTGAAAAATTTTAGGTTTTTGCCGGAGCACGCATTAGAAAAATTTCGGCACAGCTATTTCTACAGGTGTGCAAGGATTTACGAGGAGCGAAGGACGCTATATGCGGGCAGCCTCGCCCGAATGCGACGAAGTAAACCGTAGCACACGGCGAAAATTTTCAGCGTGCGAGGCAAAACCTAAAATTATACATAGTGATTACAATCCGAGATTCTTCAAGAGGGGGATGGATATCTTTACGATATCCGGGTCAAATTGTTTTCCGGAAGACCTGATGATCTCCCGGCAGGCATCCTCGGGGGTAAGGGGGTTGCGGTAGGGCCGGTTGGAGGTCATGGCATCAAAGGCGTCGCAGATGCACAGGATCCTGGCGCCTAGCGGTATCTGGCCGTCTTTCAGGCCCTGGGGGTAGCCGGAGCCGTCAAAGTATTCGTGGTGGCTGGAGGCGATAGGGACGAGATCTTTCAGTGAGGGTATCATGGAAGTTATCTCTTCGGTAAAATGGGCATGTTCCCTTACTTTTTTGAATTCTCCGGAGGTCAAGGTAGAGCGTTTGCCCAGGATGCGCCTGGATACGTTAAGTTTGCCGATGTCATGGATTAAGCCCGCCCACTTAATGAGCGTTATTTCATCGTGGCTTAAATTCATGGCCAAAGCGATCGCTATTGCATAACGCGAGACCCTTAATGAGTGGCCGGAGCTGTAGGGGTGTTTCATGTCAATGATCTGCGAAATTACCTCCAGAGCAGTGCCGACAGCATCGATCTTCGGAGGTATGTGTATAGGCCCGATCGTCTTCTGGGTATCCCTGAAAATTTCCGGCACATTTGAGCGCCGTCATATCCTGGAGAAAAAACGGTTGCGGCTTAAAGTGTCAAAGGTACGGTCAAAATTCTGCCGGCCG
>JAQTNM010000002.1:14977-25394 GCA_028713875.1 Candidatus Omnitrophota bacterium
ATTCTCGGCCATGCGGCTTCTTAATTCTTTTAACGTGTAGCGCCTGCCGCTTTGCAGAAGTATGTCAATACTGTCGGCTATCCTGATCATCTGGGAACCTTGCGCTATGCTGTTTCCGGATTTTGCCCGTGGGTAGCCTTGTCCGTTTATCCATTCGTGATGGTCAAGGATCAATTTTGCCGATTCAGCCATTTGGGGTATACCTGAAACCAGCTGCGCCCCGACTATAGGATGGGAGAGAAGGATGCTTCTGCTGGTCTTATCATTGCGCTGCAGGTAATGGATGATGTGGTAGGGAAAACCCACTCCGCCTATATCATGAAGCATCCCTGCGTAAAATATGTCTTTGAGTTTTTTAGGGTTCTCTTTATGGTCGGAGATCTTGGCAGCCAGCACGGCTACCCTCCAGGAATGATATATTTTTTTGTCTTCTTCGATGTCGGTAATATAGGTGATGATGTTGATTAATTCGTTTATTGTTTTGGTAGGATCGGCTATTATTCTCATTTTCGGTTTAGAAAATCAACGACTGCCTCGGCTGCCCTTTTGCTTGCCCCTTTTTCTCCGAGTGTACCGGCTACCCGTTTTAAATCCTCTTTTATGCTGTTTATCTTTTGCCGGTCAGCCACGGCAGACAGCACATAACGGCTCACTTTTTTCGGCGTAGCATCATATTGGATGAATTCTTCAATGAATTTTTTCTGCCTGATTACGTTAACCAGCCCTATGTAAGGTATCTTAATGGCTGTTTTAAGATAAGCCCAGGTCAGAAAAGAAATTTTATACAGGATTACCATCGGTACGCCTAATATAGCGGTTTCCAGCGTAGCCGTGCCGGAGGCGACAATTGCAAAGTCCGATGCCGCTATGCCGTCATAGGCCATATCGGAAAGGACAATCATCGGCAGCCGGTAACACGAAGTTATGCGGTGAAAAACCTCTTCTTTTACGGTGCGGGATCTTAAGATCAAAAATTGAGATCCAGGGCTGTTTTTATGGATTATTTCCGCAGCCCCAAGCATTACCGGTAAAAGCAGTTTTACTTCTTTTTCCCTTGAGCCGGGCAGAAGGGCAAAGGTGGTTTTCCGGGCATCTAACGAATATCGCCTGAAAAGCTCTTCTTTAGAAAGCCCGGGTTGCACGCTGTCAAGCAGGGGATGGCCTACAAATTCAACCGGCACGCTGTTTTCCTTATAGAGCCTTTCTTCGAATTTAAAGACCACCAGCATCAGGTCCACGCAACTGCGGATAGTCTTGATTCTTTCTTTGCCCCAGGCCCAGACCTGCGGGCTTATATAATAGATGACCGGTATTCCCTTTTTTTTAAGCTCAAGCGCCAGGCGCAAATTAAAACCCGGATAATCCACAAGTATGGCCAGGTCCGGCTTTCTGGTGTCGGATTCCTTTAACAAGCCGGTAAAAATCTCCCTGAATTTCCCAAGGTTTTTTAAGACTTCAAATAAGCCTACTACGGCCAGCTCTACGATGTTAAAATATAAGTCCACGCCGTTTTCTTCCAGCTTTTTACCCCCTAAACCGAAGAATTTTGTTTGGGGCCGGAGGATTTTTATTTCCCGGACCAGGTTTGCGGCGTGCAGGTCGCCGGATGCCTCCCCGGCAACGATCAGGATGAGCTTGTCTTTTTCCATATCAGCTTTTGGATAGTCAAAGCTACCCCGAGGGCCTGGCGGCCGACGGGGCCGGAAACCAGGGGTTCTGTGTTTTGGATGACGCAATCAATAAAGGCCGCGAGCTCTTTTTTTAAAGGCTGTTCTTTTTCGATGGGCAGGCTGTCTTTTGTTATGCCGGAAGCGCTCTTGCGGTAGATGAAGGCTTCCTCGTCCCTGTAATCAAGCGATATGTAGGCATTTTTTAAAAATATGCGGATCTTACGCATCCATTCGTCGGATACGCGGCTGGCCGTAAGGTTACAGACACAGCCGTTATTAAAAGTAAGCCGGGCATTGGCGATATCTTCAAATCCGGTTAAGACCGGAACACCCACTGCTTCAATTTTTTTAAGCCGGGAGTCCACCAACCCCAATACGATATCTATATCGTGGATCATCAGGTCCAGCACTACGCCCACGTCAAGCGAGCGGTTGGGAAAGGGGCTTAAACGGTGGCATTCTATGAATTTGGGGTCCTGGATGAGCTTGCGGGTGGCGGCAAATGCCGAATTGAACCTTTCGATATGGCCTACTTGCAGGATAAGCTTATTCTTTTTGGCGATCCTGATCAGTGAATCCGCTTCTTTCAGGTCCAATGTGAAGGGCTTTTCGACCAGCGCATGGATACGGTGTTTCAGGAAATCCGCGGCTATCCGATGATGGTATCTGGTAGGTACAGCAATGCTGACAGCGTCAACCTTATCAAAAAGTTCCCTGTAGTCTGAGCAAGCGCTAACTCCTAAGCTGCCGGCGACATCGCTTAAGCGCGTCTTATCTATATCACATACGCCGATAAGAGCGCAATTCTCTATCTCTCGGTATATCTTGGCATGGATGCTCCCCAGGTGCCCTACGCCTACTACCGCTACCTTTATTTTGCTCATTTTAAGAGATAATAGCAAAATACTCGACAAAAGTCAAATGCTATGATATATTAATGTTTCCGATTGAAGCAAATCAATAAGAAGGATAATAAGATGCGTAATTATTCCAGGTTGTTCAGGTTTGCCCGGCCTTATTACAAAGAGCTGGTTTTATCCGGGGTTTTTATGGGCATTGTTACCCTGCTTGACGTCTTCCGCTTAAGCGCGATTGTGCCGATAATAGACAGGGTCTTTACCAATAAACCCATCACGTTCAGCCACGGCAAATTGCCGGCATTCGTAGAAGGTATTTTAAACCAGCTGAATGCATTTACGCCTTTGAAGGTCCTGTACCTGTTGCTGATAGTCATACCCATAGCACTTGTCATAAGGGCGTTTTTTGAATTCCTGCAGTCATATATGATGTCGGATGTGGGGCAGAAAGTGGTCAGGGACGTGAAAAACCTGGTTTACGATAAACTTCAGAGTTTATCCCTGGATTATTTTACCCAGAAGAGAAGCGGCGAGCTGATATCCCGCATCACTAATGATGTCAAATTGATAGAGAATGCCGTTTCTTACGCGCTCACCGACCTGGTCTATCAGTCTTTTCAGGTGGTCTGTTTTGCGCTGATGACGTTCTTTATCAACTGGAGGCTGGCCCTGGTTTCCATAGTCGTCTTCCCCATGGTTTGCGTGCCTATGATAGTAGTCGGCAGGATATTGCGCAAGCTCAGCAAGAGATCCCAGGAAAAGATGGCGGATATAAATTCCCTGTTAGTGGAGACTTTTATCGGAGTAAGGATCGTGCGGGCATTCTGCGCCGAGACAAGGGAACTGGACAGGTTCAAAAAGCAGAATCACGACTACTACAGGATTACCATGAAATCCATAAAAAGGATGCTGATATTGGGCAGTGCCACAGAATTGATAGGGGTGGGCGTGGCGCTTTTTATCATATCTTACAGCGGAAGACAGGTTATAGAGGGCGCGCTTTCTTTCGGCGCATTCGCTTTGTTCATGGCCGCCCTGCTTTCCCTTATACGGCCGTTTAAAAAATTAAGCCAGGTTAATTCCATAATGCAGCAGGCGCTGGCGGCAAGCAACCGTATTTATGAAATACTGGATATATCCCCCAGTATACAGGAGAAGCCAGGCGCACATGTGCTCTCTGCTTTTAAGGATCGTATCGTTTTTGAAGGCGTGCGGTTCAAATATGCGGACCAGGAAATATTAAAGGGCATAGACTTAGAGATAAAAAAAGGCGAGACGCTGGCTATAGTGGGCCCCAGCGGCACAGGCAAGACCACGCTTGTGGATTTGATCCCGCGTTTCTACGACCCTAACGCAGGCAGGATCCTGATAGACGGCTTGGATATATGCGAATTGACTTTGAGGTCGTTGCGCCGGCAGATCGGCATTGTCACTCAAGAGACCATACTCTTTAACGATACAATAAGGAACAATATCCTCTACGGTAAGCCGGAGGCTTCTTTGGAGGAGATCGAAGAGGCGGCAAAACAGGCTTACGCCCATGATTTTATCGTATCCCTGCCTTCTGGCTACGATACGGTTATCGGCGACAGGGGCACAAAGCTTTCCGGGGGCGAACGCCAGCGCCTGGCCATTGCCAGGGCCTTGCTTAAAAATCCGCCCATATTGATCCTGGATGAAGCTACCTCACAGCTGGATGTAAAATCCGAGCGTCTGGTCCAGGCTGCTCTGGATAAGCTGATCCAGGGCAGGACCGTGTTTGTGGTCGCGCACCGGCTTTCCACGGTAAGGAACGCCACAAGAATAGCATTCCTGGATGAAGGCAGGATCCTTGAGGAAGGAAATCACGAAGAACTGCTTAAGAAAGACGGATTATACCGCTGCCTTTACCAGATACAGGAGGTAGAAAAATAGTTGCATATTCTAAATAATCTGTTATATTAAAAGATTATGTCATAAGCGCCTTTAAAGGCGGATTTACGGACAATTTTGGTATTTTGAAGGAAGGGGGGTTTTAGAAATTTGCCTACAGAATTGATAAAACAGCTTTTAGAAGCAGGGGTGCATTTCGGCCATAAGACTTCGCGTTGGAACCCAAAGATGAAGAAATTTATCTTTGGAGAAAGAAGCAATATCTATATTATTGACCTGGAAAAGACCCAGGAGTGCATAAACGCCGCCAGGGATTTCCTCATGAATATCACCTCAAAAGGCGAATTCGTGCTTTTTGTGGGCACAAAAAAACAGGCCCAGGAAGTTGTTTTGAAGGAGGCTATTCGCGCAGGCATGTATTACGTGACTGAGCGCTGGCCGGGAGGGCTGCTTACTAACTTTTCTACGGTAAAAAAGAGCATAAACCGCCTCAAAGATATAGAGAAAATGAAGGAAGACGGTACGTTTGCCAAGTTTACCAAAAAGGAAGTGGCGCGCCTGGAAAAGGAATTGAGCAAGCTTAAAAAGAACTTTGCCGGCATAGTGCCTATGGAGCGTATGCCCAGGGCGATGTTTGTGGTCGACACCAAAAAGGAGGAGACCGCGGTCAAGGAAGCCAGGCGTCTTTCCATCCCGGTGATCGGTCTGGTCGACACCAACTGCAACCCGGACGATATCAGTTACCCTATTCCGGGCAATGACGATGCCACCAAATCCATACGGCTGATAACCAGCATTATAGCTGATACCATAATCGAAGGAAGGAAAAAATTCCTGTCCTATCTTTCGGAAAGCGGCATAGCCGCGAAAAAAGAACCCGGCACAGAAGAATCCTCGGGGGTCCTTCCCGAAGAAGTTGAGATAAAAGAAATTGAAGAGATAGCGGAAGAGGCATCAGGTGACGAAGAGACAGACAAGCCCGGAAAGAAGGGGCGTTCAAAATCATTGCCTGAAGAAAGAGGCAAGGTCAAAAGAAAGGCATAGTTTTGAAATGAAAATACCTTTAGAGTCCATTAAAGAATTAAGGAATATGACGTTTGCCAGTATTGCTAATTGTAAGAGCGCCCTGGAAGAAGCAAAGGGAGATATACAGAAAGCCAGGGATATCCTGCGTAAGCGCGGGCTGGAAATTTCCGCCAAGAAGCAGGACCGCATTATTAAAGAAGGCAGGATAGAAGGCTATGTGCATATGGGCAACAGGATCGGGGTCCTGGTGGAAGTCGTTTGCGAGACGGATTTTGTATCCCGCGACAGTGACTTCGCACAATTCGCAAAAGACATTGCCATGCAGATAGCGGCCATGTCCGCCGATTACATAAAGATTGAGGACGTCCCGGGAGATATCATAAAACAGGAGAAAAACAAAGAGCAGTTCTATAAAGAGCACTGCCTTCTAGAGCAGACCTTTGTTAAAGACCCCTCCATTACTATAAAAGATTATCTGGGTAACCTGGTCGCAAAATTCAACGAGAATATTTTCATCCGCAGGTTTATGCGCTATAAGATTGGCGAATGACCCCTAAGCCCGTTTATAAAAGGATAGTTATTAAGTTAAGCGGAGAGGCCCTCCAGGGTTCAAAGTTCCACGGCATTGACCACAGGGTGCTGGTATCTATTTCGCGCCAGATAAAAGAGATAAGAAATTTAGGCGTGGATGTGGCTATTGTGCTGGGCGCCGGCAACATACTGCGCGGACAGCAAAATTCGGATTCATGCGGCTTAGACATGGACAGGTCTGTCGCCGATTACATGGGGATGCTGGCGACCGTTATAAACGGCCTGGCCCTGCAGGATGTACTGGAGAAGATGGATATGCCGACAAGGGTCATGACCGCTATAGAAATGCAGCGTATCGCCGAGCCCTATATCAGGAGGCGGGCTATACGCCATTTGGAGAAGGGCCGGGTGGTAATATTTGTCGCCGGCACAGGCAACCCTTATTTTACCACCGATACCGCCGCAGCCCTGCGGGCGATGGAGATAAACGCCCAGGCTATATTAAAAGCAACGAGAGTTGACGGAGTGTATTCCGCCGACCCTTTAAAGGTGAAAGACGCAAAGAAATTTAACAGGTTGAAGTATATCGACGTGCTTAAGAAAAGGCTTAAAGTTATGGATGCTACGGCCGTCAGCTTATGTATGGACAATAAATTGCCTATCGTCGTATTTAACCTGAATAAAGAAGGTAATATTAAGCGGGTGGTACTGGGCGAGAATATCGGCACCGTGGTAAGCTAAAAAACGGAGATGGGGAGATAGCAATGACTACCAGAGAGATTTTGCATAACGTTGAAGACAAAATGAAGAAAACCATTGAGGCGGTAACAAGGGAATTCTCGGAAGTGAGGACAGGCAGGGCGCATCCGGGGCTTGTGGAGGGTATGCACGTAGATTATTACGGAACCCCTACTTTACTTAAGCAGATGGCTTCTATTGCCGTTCCGGACGCACACCTGATTACGATACAGCCCTGGGATATCAGCGCTATCCCGGAAATAGAAAAAGCCATATTAAAGTCAAGCCTGGGGGTTAACCCTTCCAACGACGGAAAGGTGATCAGGTTGTCCATACCGCCGCTGTCACAGGATAGGCGCGAAGAGCTGGTCAAGGTAGTGCATAAAATGACGGAAGAAGGAAGGGTGTCTTTGCGCACCATACGCCGCGATGCCAAGGAATCGCTGGAAAAATTAGAAAAGGATAAAGTTATATCCGAAGACGATAAGTTCAGGGGCATAGACGAATTACAGAAGCTGGTTGATAAATATACCGCCAAGGTAGACGAATTACTTAAGATAAAAGAGAAAGAGATCACCGTTACCTAGCCGTTATTCTTTAAAAATTCGGGCCACTAGCTCATCTGGTAGAGCACCACCCTTTTAAGGTGGGTGTGCCGCGTTCGAGTCGCGGGTGGCTCATTTAAATTTGTTCTTTAGTTCTTATAGTTCGCGGGTTCTCAAGTTATTAGGAAGCGACGCGGACGTGGCGGAATTGGCATACGCGTTGGCCTTAGGAGCCAATGGGGTAACCCTTGGGGGTTCAACTCCCTCCGTCCGCACCAATTTGTGCGGAAGGAAGGGGGATTCCAGAATTTCAAATTCTCTTCCGTATATATTCCTTTGCGGCTAACTTTTAGAGTTTGCTGTTGACGCGGGAGTGGCTCAGTTGGTAGAGCGCAACCTTGCCAAGGTTGATGTCGCGGGTTCGAACCCCGTCTCCCGCTCCAAATTTCCGTATAAAATTAGTCTTCATCAACTGGCAGAAACAATAATAAGGAGAAGGCAGCTATGAAAATCATGGACTTTCTACTGAAAGAAGCGATCATCCCCGATATCAAGGCGACTAAAAAAGAAGAAGCGATCAGAGAACTGGTTGATGCTCTGATAGAAGCCGGAAATATCGACAAGCGTAACAGGAACAAGCTTATTGAAACGCTCATGTCCAGGGAGGCCCTGGGCTCTACCGCCATAGGGCAGGGCGTAGCCATACCTCACGGTAAGTCTGACTGCGTAGATAAATTAGTGGCGGCCTTCGGCATTTCCAGAAAAGGAGTGGATTTTGATTCTTTAGACGGCGAATCTGCCCATATATTCTTCCTTTTGGTTGCGCCCGCAGATTCTGCCGGGCCGCACTTAAAAGCGCTGGCGCGCATTTCCCGTCTTCTTAAAGATAAATATTTCCGCGATAATTTGCGTAACTGCCAGGATAAGGATTCTATAGTCAATATCATAAGCCAGGAAGATGAAAAAAAAGTTTGACCTGAACATTTTAAAGGGGAAATTGCAAGGTTCCTTTAAATGGCTCTACCCCGGCATAGGCATAAAACGCTGGATTATGGTAGCGGGCTTAGGGCTTTTTTTTATCGTGGTCGGCTCAAGCCGTTTCCGTTCCGAAGAATACTGGATAATCCAGATCCTGGATCTGTTGGTAGCTACCTGCGGCGTCATAATTTTGATTTTGGGCGTAGAGAGGATGATGCGTTCTTTTATAGCCACCTTTATGCCTTCGTCGAAAGACACGGAACTGGTGGATATGTTTTTTTTACGCAAACAGCTCAGCCGCGGCCCTAAGATTGTGGCTATCGGAGGCGGCACTGGCTTATCCGTGCTTTTAAGCGGTTTAAAAGAATATACCTCCAACATTACGGCTATCGTGACGGTAGCCGACAGCGGAGGTTCTTCCGGCAGACTGCGTCAGCAATTCGACATACTGCCTCCCGGAGATATACGCAACTGCCTGGTAGCTCTTGCCGATGCGCCGGCCTTGATGCGCGACCTGTTCCAGTTCAGGTTCGATAAAACTTCAGAATTGTCCGGTCATAGCTTCGGTAACCTCTTTATCACCGCGATGACCAGGCTAACCGGAGATTTTGAGAAAGCGGTTAAAGAGACCAGTAAAGTCCTGGCCCTTAGGGGGCAGGTCATACCGTCCACATTGGATAACGTGACCCTGGTTGCTATGCATAAGGACGGTTCGGTCACGGAAGGGGAGGACCTTATTCCCAAGGCGCACAGGTCCATAAACAGGGTTTATCTTAAACCGGAAGGCTCTCCTGCGACCCCCGAGGCGCTCAAGGCTATAGAGGAGGCACAGATCATTGTTCTGGGGCCCGGCTCTTTGTACACAAGCATCATTCCTAATCTTTTGATAAAAGAAATTGCCGGCGCATTGGTTAGCTCCGGCGCGATTAAGATATATGTCTGTAACGTAATGACCCAGCCGGGTGAGACGGACAACTTTTCCGCCTCCAGCCACATCCGTACGTTGATAGATCACAGTCAGCCCAGGGTCCTGGATTATTGCATTGTAAATACGGGCACCATCTCTCTCGGTACGCTGAAGCGTTACGCCGGACAGGATTCATATCCGGTAATCAATGACCGCCGGAACATCGAAAATATGGGTTACCGCCTTATCCAGGAGGATGTGGTTATCGCGGAGGACGTGGTTAGGCACGACCCTGTGAAATTAGCGAAGATTATCTTAAGCTTTATCGAGGAGTTTTAATCCTAAGCCATGGTTTTGATCAAAAAGAAAATAACAGTAAAGAATAAACAAGGCCTGCACGCGCGGCCGGCCGCGCTCTTCGTGCAGATAGCCAATAAATTTGATTCCCGCGTAACCGTCAGGCACGATACAGAAGAGGTGAACGGCAAATCAATAATGGGGATATTGATGCTGGGGGCGGAAAAAGGGACACAGATCATTGTGGAGGTAGAGGGGGATGATGCGCATCTTGCCATCGCGGAACTGGAAAAGATCTTGGATAACGAGGAATAAACATGCTTAAACTCAAAGGCATAGCTGCGGCTTCAGGCATAAACATAGGTCCGGCTTACAGGATAGACAGGGAGGAGTTCGTCATCCCGAAGCAGCCTATACGAGAAGACGAAATCCCCTTGCAGATACAGCTTTTTGAGGAAGCGCTGATACAGACCCGGCGTCAGATCGTAGATCTGCAGAGAAGGATAGCCAGCGATATGGGCCAGGAAGAAGCCCAGATATTCGACGCGCACCTCTTGGTCCTCGAAGACCGCATGCTTATTGAGGAGGTCATCTCCCGGCTTAAAAAAGAACATCTGAGCGTAGCCTATATATTTTCCGAGGTCTTAAAAAAATATATAGATGTATTTTCAAAAATAGAAGACGAATACCTGAAAGAACGCACTACGGACGTAAACGACGTAGGCAAGAGGATCCTGCGCAATCTGCTGGGCAAGAAGCCCAGGAGCCTGGAGAATTTAAAAGAAAAAGTAGTGGTGGTGGCGCATGACCTGTCTCCTTCGGACACCGCTGCTATGCATAAGGAAAATGTCTGCGGTTTTGTAACGGATGTAGGCGGCAAGACCACGCATACCGCGATCATGGCTAAATCCCTGGAGATCCCTGCCGTCGTGGGCCTGGAAGAAGCGACCGCCAAAATAAAGAGCGGCGATATACTCATTGTTGACGGGAGTATGG
>JAQTNM010000003.1 GCA_028713875.1 Candidatus Omnitrophota bacterium
CTATGATAACAATAATGCGAGAGAAGAAATGAACAGTTTTTTAAATTCAATAAATATAAAATGGCAGGATCGATATATAGCTCTTTATGCAGTTGGGGCTTCTGGAAAAAGTTTTTACGAAATAAAAAGATTACAGTGATAAAACTCAAGACCGTTTCCGAACGAGCGTAAGGCGCGCAGGGGCAAGATTATGAGGCGAGACTTCTCCGTAAATAGCATCTTTGCTAGCCACTAGGATAATAACTGAAGGGGTTGGGGGTGCCCATAGGAGAAGTCGAGCCGATTAGCCCCGAGCACCGCAGCGAGAGAGGAAATGGGATTGAGTTTGAGTAAGGTGAAATTATTATGCGAATATTAGTCATTGGTTCAGGTGGAAGGGAACATGCGTTAGTCTGGAAGATAGCGCAGTCCAGGCTTGTAGATAAGATCTTCTGTGCTCCCGGCAACGGCGGCATTGCCAAAATCGCGGAGTGCCTGGATATCCGGGTAGAAGATACGGCCAAGCTGCTTGAGTTCGCCAGGAAAGAAAAAATAGACCTGACGGTTGTCGGGCCCGAAGCGCCGCTTGCCTTAGGGATAGTGGATGAATTCAAAAATTACGGGTTGAAGATATTCGGGCCTACGCGCAAAGCCGCGAGCTTAGAAGCAAGCAAGGTCTTTGCCAAGGAATTAATGGCCAAATATAAAGTGCCTACCGCAGCTTTTAAGATCTGCGAAGATATGCGCGAAGCGTATAACTATATTGATGAGATCGGCGCGCCCTGCGTTGTAAAAGCCGACGGCCTGGCAGCGGGAAAAGGCGTGGTGGTGGCAAAAAGCAATGATGAAGCCAAGAAAGCAGTAAGCACGATGATGCATGATAAGATTTTCGGCGATGCCGGCAATAAAGTCATTATTGAAGAATGCTTATTCGGCCAGGAAGCATCTATTTTAGTGATTACCGATTCAAAAGAAGTCATTGCCCTGGCATCGTCCCAGGACCATAAGAGCGTTTTTGATTACGATGAAGGCCCCAATACCGGAGGCATGGGCGCTTATTCCCCCGCGCCGATAGTAACTTCGGTCCTGTTTAAAGATATCCTGGAGAAAATAGTTTACCGCACCATAGACGGCCTGGCAAAAGAAGGCATAGATTATCACGGCGTATTATACGCCGGGGTCATGATCACCAGAGACGGGCCGAAGACCCTGGAGTTTAACGTGCGTTTTGGAGACCCGGAGACAGAAGCGATATTGCCGCGCTTAAAATCAGATTTAGTTGAGATAATGTTGGCTGTTTCGGAGGGGAGACTTTCCGGAGTGAGGACCTTAAGGTGGGATAGCCGGGCCTGCGTATGCGTTGTCTGCGCATCAGGAGGATACCCGGGAAATTACGAGAAAGGAAAAGAGATTTTCGGGCTTGAAGAAGCGGCTAAATTACCGGACATAGTAGTTTTCCATGCCGGCACGCAATTAAAAGATAATAAGATCGTTACCAGCGGAGGAAGGGTGCTGGGGGTTACCGGCTTGGGAAACACCGTCAAAGAGGCGATCGATAAGACTTATCAGGCAGTAGAAAAGGTAAGTTTTGAAGGCATGCATTTCCGCCGGGATATCGGTCAGAAAGCGTTAAAGACAACAGGCATACTATAAGGCAGTGACCAAGGGGGACATATGAGCAAAACAGCGATCAGTATAATCATGGGAAGCGAATCGGATCTGGAAACCGTAGAAGAAACAATGGATCTCTTAAAAGAATTTAAAGCCGGTTTTGAAGTAAAGGTTTTATCCGCGCACCGCACTCCTAAAGAACTTGCTCAATACGTGGAAGCTGCTCCCAAAAGAGGCGTAAAAGTTTTTATAGCAGCTGCAGGCGGTGCAGCAGCTTTGGCCGGGGTAATTGCTGCTCATACCAGCCTGCCGGTTATAGGCATTCCCATTGAGACTAAAAGCCTGCAGGGGTTAGATTCTTTATTATCTACCGTGCAGATGCCTGTGGGTATCCCGGTTGCCTGCATGGCCATCGGAAAAGCAGGCGCAAGGAATGCAGCTATATTTGCTTTGGAGATCTTAGCCGCTGCGGATAAGAAAATTGAGCTTAAGCTTGCGGCATACCGCGGCAAGATGAAGGACAAGATTAAAAGCATAAAGATTTAGGGTATGACCCGGACAACAATAATCAAAATAGATCATCTTGGCCGCGGTGAGAGTTACGCGAGCCAAGCCGCCGGCATCATAAGGTCCGGCGGACTGGTGATAATACCCACGGAGACTGTCTACGGCATAGCTGCGAATATGCTGGATAAAAAGGCAATAGAGAGATTGATCAGGATCAAAGGCCGGCCGCAAGGCAAACATTTTTCATTGCATATCCATAAAAAAGAAACCGTAGATGAGCTTGCCAAGGACATACCGGTTGCAGCTTATAAACTTATGGACAGGTTCTGGCCGGGGCCCCTGACCCTGGTGTTTAGATCAAAAGACCAGGGCACTATCGGCATGCGCATGCCTGATAGCGAGATAGCTTTTAAGATAATCGCCGATTCCGGAGTACCGGTAGTTTGTCCCTCGGCTAATATTTCCGGCAGGCCCGCACCTGTAAATTTTCAGGATGCCATAAAAGGTCTTTCAGGGCTGGTTGACCTTGCCATTGATGCCGGCAATACGAGGATCGGGGTAGAGTCTTCAGTAGTCGATGTTACGCAAGAGCCTCTGCGCATACTGAGGGAAGGGGCAATACAGAAAAAAGATATAGAAGAGACGGCCAATAAAAAAACCGTGCTTTTTATATGCACGGGCAACTCCTGCCGTTCGGTCATGGCTGAGGCGCTTCTTAAGAAGATGCTGAGTGAGCGCAACCGTTCTGACGTAGAGGTATTATCAGCCGGCACGATGATGAACGCAGGCTTACCGGCAACCGAACAGACAAAAGAGGTCTTAAAAAGAGAAAACATAGATGTTTCAGGTCATATATCGCGGCAGGTAAGCAGGGAGATAATTAACAGATCCGATATCATCCTGGTTATGGAGAAGACACATGAAGGCAGGGTACTGGAGATGGCACCCGAAGCCAGAAACAGATTGTTTCTTTTAAAAGAATTTGCGAAAATAAACGAGGATGGCCTGGATATCGAAGACCCGATAGGAAAATCAATGGAATTCTATTCAAATATCTTTAACACCATCAAACAAGCCTTAGAAAGGATAATTGATATAATATGAATGAGATACTTATTGCATCGGACCACGCCGGTTTTTCTTTGAAGGAGAAAATAAAACCCTATCTGCAGAAGCTGAAAGCCGGCATTAAAGACATGGGTACTTATTCAAAAGAGCGTTGCGATTATCCCCAGTTCGCGGGAAAGCTTGCTGAATTGATCTCCAGAGGGAAATATAAACGCGGCATCCTCATTTGCAAGACCGGTATAGGCAATTCCATCATCGCCAACAGATTCTCGGGCGTGCGCGCAGCTTTATGTTATAATGTAAGCGCGGCACGCTTAAGCCGCCAGCATAACGACAGCAATATCCTGGTCCTGGGGGCAGCCTTTGTAAACGAAAAATCAGCCAGGAGGATAATCAGGGCCTGGTTGAATACGGAATTCATGTCCGGCAGGCACAGCCGCAGGCTTTCGCAAATCAAAAATATTGAAAGGGAGATAAGGTGTAATAAGAAATGATGAGGCATATAAAAAATACCGATCCGGAAATCTATTCAGCCGTTAAAAACGAGATTAAACGCCAGGAAGAGAATCTGGAATTGATCGCCTCGGAGAACTTCACTTCCCTGGCAGTGATGGAAGCCCAAGGGTCAGTCCTGACCAACAAATACGCCGAAGGATACCCCAGGGCGCGCTGGTACGGCGGTTGCGGTAACGTTGATGCTGCCGAGACCATTGCTATCGAGAGGGCCAAGGAATTATTCAAGGCCGAACACGTCAATGTCCAGGCTCACTCCGGATCGCAGGCCAATATGGCGGTATATTTTACCGCTTTAAAATACAAAGATAAGGTTTTAGCGCTGGACCTTGCCTGCGGGGGGCATCTTACACATGGCCATCCCCATAATTTTTCCGGTATGTTTTATAAAGTATTTACCTACGGGGTGGACAGGAAGACCGAATTTTTGGATTATGACCATATCAGGAACCTTGCCAGAAGGCATAAGCCGAAAATGATCCTGGCAGGAGCTTCGGCCTATCCGCGCATAATGGATTTTAAGCAATTCCGCAAGATCTGCGATGAGGTAGGCGCTTACCTTTTTGTAGATATGGCGCATATAGCGGGGCTGGTGGCAGCAGGGGCGCATCCTTCTCCCGTGCCTTACGCTGATTTTGTAACCTCTACCACACATAAGACATTAAGGGGCCCGCGAGGAGGTTTTATCATTTGTAAAAGGGAATTTGGCAAGAAGATAGACAGCCTGATATTCCCGGGCTTGCAGGGCGGGCCGCTTATGCATGTTATCGCTGCAAAGGCGGTGGCCTTCAAAGAAGCAATGAGTCCGCAATTTAAAAAATACCAGCAACAGATAGTCAAAAACAGCCGCCAGCTTGCGCACAGTTTATCCGGCAAGGGGTTGCGCATTGTTTCAGGAGGCACAGATACGCATCTGCTCCTGGTTGACCTTACGCAAAAAGGGATCAGCGGCAGGGATGCCTCCTGGATCCTGGAAGGCGCGGGGATAACCGTTAATAAAAATCTCATACCTTTTGATAAAAAAAGCCCGGCAGTAACCAGCGGCATACGTTTAGGCACGGCTGCAGTGACTACCCGGGGAATGAAAGAAGCCCAGATGCAAAAAATCGCCGGTTTTATAAGAGAGGCGATAGATTCTAACGGAGGCTATGAGGGACTGGAAAAGATCAGGCGCAAAGTCTTAGCTTTGGCTAAAAAATTCCCTTTATATCCGGAACTGAAAGGGTCATAAATGAAGACGAAGAAAAATTCAGCGAAGCGCCCCAGTTGGGACGAATATTTCCTGGAATTATCAAAACTGGTGGCAAAAAGAGCAACCTGCCTGCGGCGCAGGGTCGGAGCGGTTTTGGTAAAAGATAAAAGGATACTGGCTACTGGCTATAACGGCGCTCCGCGGGGGCTTGCCCATTGCCTGGATATAGGCTGCATCCGCCAAAAATTGAAGATACCCTCCGGAGAAAGGCATGAGCTCTGCCGGGCGCTGCACGCAGAGCAGAACGCATTGATACAGGCCTCCCTATATGGCATCAGCGTTAAGGACGCGACGCTTTACGCTACGAATCAGCCCTGCATCATTTGCGCCAAGATGCTTATCAACGCCGGCATAAAAGAGATAGTGATTTCAGACGGCTATCCCGATAAAATGGCTATGGAATTCCTGAAAGAAGCCGGGATTAAAGTAAAGACGATAAAATGAAATGCCCTTACTGCGGCTATAAAGAAGATAAAGTGGTGGATTCGCGCGCAACCCAGGAAGAGGCAGCGGTACGCCGCAGGCGGGAATGCCTGAAATGCGGCAAGCGCTTCACTACTTACGAATACGTTGAAGAAGTCTCTTTAATGGTCATAAAAAAAGACGGAAGACGCGAGCCTTTTGACCGCAAAAAGGTCCTTTCCGGGATAATTAAAGCCTGCGAGAAGAGGCCGGTGAGCATTGAGAAGATGGAGGAGATTGTTATTTCCCTTGAGCGCGCCATCCAGAAAAAATCCGACCGCGAGGTCTCCTCAAGCCGTATAGGGGAGTTGGTGATGGAAAAATTAAAGGCCCTGGATGACGTGGCTTATGTCAGGTTTGCCTCGGTTTACCGTCAGTTCAAGGACGTAGGCCAGTTCATGGTGGAGTTAAAAGATATATTAAATAAGGAGAAGCGTAAGACAAAGTAGGTCCCGGCATGACAAATGGAAACTCCGCGCATAGCGCGGAGTAAATAAGCAATAAGCACCAGAGGTAGCGCTTGTTTAGGAGATTATTTTATGGTAGAGATGGAATTGAACAAGATCGTGATTGACGAGAAAAGGCATGACCAGCTGATCGTATTAAAGGAAAAAGGCGGCAACCGCATCCTGCCTATTGTCATCGGACTTAACGAGGCCTCTGCCATAAAATTGAAAATCAGCGGTTTTACGCCGCCGCGTCCTTTGACCCACGACCTGCTATACACGACAATAGAAAACCTGCAGGCGCGTATCGATAAAATCATTATCGATAAGTTAGAGGAAAATACCTTCCACGCCAAAATTATTCTGGTTGATGCATCCGGCAAGACCAAGACTGTTGATGCCAGGCCTTCGGACAGCATCGCTCTCTCGGTAAGGGCGCACGCGCCGATATTCGTTGAGGACCAGGTCATCAAGAACTCCGAGGCCTTTAACCAGAACAAATAATCATCCGCAAGATTACATCGCCATGATATTTAAAGACGCTGCGTTGCGGCAGTTGCTGGTAAAAACCCGGCATCTTGCTAAAAACAAAAGAAGAAAAATATATCTTGTAGGCGGCTTCCTGCGTGACCTGCTCCTGAAGCGCAGGAAACCCAACCCCGACTTTGATTTCTGTCTTAAGAAAGGCGCGATCGCTTTCGGCAGGGCCCTTAGTAAAATCATTGGTTGCGGGTTTGTGATTTTGGATAAAGACAGGGGTTACTGCCGTTTAGTCAAAAAAATAGACGGCAGTACCTGCACCCTGGATTTTACGGATTTCCGCGGCGCTGACCTGGTAGAAGACCTTTTACACCGCGATTTTACGATTAATGCCATGGCCATGGACCTGGATAATATATTCAGCGACCGTCCGGCCGGAGAATTGATGATCGACCCCTACTCAGGCAGGCAGGACCTGGAGTCGGGCATAATCCGGATCGTGCATAAGAAAAATTTTCTTGATGATCCCTTAAGGATACTGCGTGCTTTCAGTCTTTCTGCGATATTCGGCTTTAAGATAGACAGGCAGACTCTTAAGCTTATGCAGCGCGATAAAAAGAATATATCTGCAGTCTCTGCCGAGCGTATCCGGGATGAGCTGTTCAAGATCTTAGATACGCCTAAGGCTTTTGATTGCCTGATTGAGATGGATAAACTGAAAATCCTGGATGTGATCATCCCGGAGATAAAGATTATGCGTGGCTTGAAACAGGGGCCTTATCACCATCTGGATGTCTGGCAGCATTCTCTGGAGACGCTCAGGCAGACGGAAATTTTAATTTCAGAGTTGAAGAATAGCAAAGAGATACAGTCTTATCTTGATGAAATTATCTCTTCTGACAGGAAACGCAGGAGTATTTTGAAGCTAGGCGCTATTTTGCACGATATCGGAAAGCCAGCGGCCCTGCGGCATAAGGCAGGTAAAACTATATTCCACGGCCATGAGCGCATTGGCAGGGATATTTCCGAAGAGATCATTAAGCGCCTTAAACTTTCCAATGATGATTGGGGGGTTTTAAGCAAGATGGTCTTCTGGCATTTGCGTCCGGGATACCTTGCGGATAATCAGATAGTAAGCAGGCGGGCAAAATTCAGGTATTTCCGCGATGCCGGTTCAGAAAGTATAAGCGTGCTTTTGCTCTCAATAGCTGACCAGCGCTCAACCCGCGGCCGGCTGACTTCGGAAGGAGACCGCGCTCATCATGAAAAGATATGCCTTGCGCTGATAAGAGAACATATGCGGCAGGCCAAAATTATCAAGCCCAGGCCATTCATCAACGGGGATACGCTGATAAGGAAATTCAAGCTTAAGCCTTCGCCTTTGATCGGCAAGGTACTTTCCGAACTGGAAGAGTTGCAGGCGATCGGTAAGGTCAAAAGCAAGGAAGAGGCCTTAAGGGCGGCGAAGAAATTTATAAAATAGATTTAAATGTTAGGTTTTGCTTCCGTGCGCTGGATTTTTTCGCCGTGTGCTGCGGTTTACTTCGTCGCATTCGGGCGAGGCTGCCCGCGTATAGCGTCCTTCGCTCCTCGTAAATCCTTGCACACTTTTGCCGAAAAAATCCTAATGCGCGCTCCAGCAAAAATCTAACATTAAGCTTATGAATAAAATCTTAGCCACCATAAAGCTCATTGAAAAGCAAGTTAAGACATGTACCGTGCCGGCGGTCAGCCAGGTCGCCTGGCGCAATGACCCTTACCTGATCCTGGTTTCCTGCATCTTAAGCTTAAGGACAAAAGATAAGACTACGCTTGAGGCAAGCCGGAGATTGTTTAAGGCCGCGGATACGCCCAGAAAGATGTTGAAGTTATCCGAGAAGCGCATACAGGGTTTGATCTATCCGGTAGGGTTCTACCGGAATAAATCCAGGGTAATTTTGGAATTAAGCCGTAAGCTTATCCGGGATCATCGCGGCAGGGTGCCGGACAGCCTGGAAGAACTCCTGAAATTCAAAGGAGTAGGCAGAAAGACCGCCAATTTAGTGCTGGGCCTGGGGTATGATATTCCTGCGATCTGCGTAGATACGCACGTGCACAGGATCTCTAACCGGCTGGGCTGGGTCAAGACAGGCGATCCGCATCAGACCGAGGAGGCCTTGGGCAAGATCATCCCCAGAAGGCATTGGATAGGCTTGAATACGAGCCTGGTTACTTTCGGCCAGAACATATGTGTCCCCATTTCTCCGTATTGCAGCCGTTGTTATGTGTCAAAGTTATGTAAGCAGGCGGGAGTGAATAAGTCACGTTAACGGAGAGTTTACGATGAAAATAATCAATGAGAGCGTTAAATTGCATACTAAAGGCAATCCGGATTTAATCAACATAACCGATAAAGTAGGCGGGTTGTTGGAATCCGCGAAGCTTAAAAAGGGCCTGGTCACGGTTTTCGTAGTCGGCTCAACCGCTGCCATAACCACCCTTGAATATGAGCCCGGGCTTATCAAAGATATGCAGGAGATGTTTGATAAGATTATCCCCCAGCATAAAAGCTACCATCATGATGATACCTGGGGAGATGCCAATGGCTTCAGCCACCTGCGCTCAAGCCTGCAAGGCCCGTCATTAAGCATACCGTTTGATGAAGGCAAGCTCTTATTGGGCACTTGGCAGCAGGTAGTGCTGGCGGAATTCGACAACCGGCCGCGTGACCGCAAAGTTATAGTGCATATAATAGGCGAATAAATATTAATGAAAGGAGGCCAGATTAGTACAGAGGTCGGGGATAAAGTAAAACAAGCGTCAACAGGAGCTATTGGAGGAATTAAAGTTGTGTTGAAGGAGCCTTTTTACAGAAAATAAAAAAGAAACACCTTGGCCTATCGGATGGCCAAGTGTCCGCTTTCTGCGGGAGGAGGACAATATGAAAAAACTTACTTTATTGAGTTTGGTAGCCCTGGTTTTAATGACTTCAATTTTAGGATGTAACGCGTTTAGAGGTGCAGGAAAAGACATATCGGATACAGGAAAACATATTGAAAATGTTGGTAAATAAATTGTAAAAGAAGAAGAGTTATATGGTAGAAGAAAATAGCTCAAGGAGGGTCTATGGGAGGGATATTAGGGCTACTAGTTCTGGTTCTAGACATTATCGCCGTTGTTGATGCTCTAAAAAGCTCCATGGATGCAGGCAAGAAGGCATTGTGGATTATTTTGATACTTATTTTGCCTGTTGTCGGCATGGTGCTTTATTTTTTAATTGGCAAAAAGACATAGCTTGTGAGGGCGCCTTTTTGCCCTAGTTCCGTGTTTGGCGCTTTTTCACCGGCGCACTTACAGACAATGCAGTGTGGTTTTTGATCGTGGGGAGGTACTTATGAAAAAATTTCTTATATGGCTCGGGATAGTAATCATTTCTTTAGTATGTATCACAATTTTCAAGAATCTGATTATTAAATCCGTGGTAACCACGGCCGCCTCCAGCATCACAGGGGCACCGGTACATATGGACGGTTTTTCATTGGATATTTTAAGCTCAACTATACGCATATCCGGATTTAAAATGTATAATCCCAGCGGGTTCCCGGAAGGCATGCTGGTATCTTGCCCCAAAATAAAAGTCATATATGACCGCGCTAGCTTGTTTAAGCAGAAACGCCACTTCTTGCTTGTGGAGATTGAATTAAAAGAGATGGGGCTTACCAAAAATAAAGAAGGAAAGCTTAACGTAGATTCATTAAAAATAGTGCAGCAATCCAAGTCTTCTCCGCCTACCCCCATGCAGATTGATCTGCTCACCTTAAGCATCGGCAAGATTGTTTACAAGGACTATACGGTCGGCACGGAACCCAGTGTGCAAGTCTATGATGTTAATAGACAAAAAAGCTATAAGGGTATCCCCAGTGCACAGCAGTTGGCTTTACTGGTGCTGGCAGAGCCTATGAAGGCTGCGGGGATAAGAGGCGCCCAGATCTACGGTGTTACTATGTTAGCGGGTGTGGCGGCGCTGCCGGTTGCCGTAGCAGCAACATTTATAGGTAAAGATTATGTGCAGCAAATCATCGATGCCAGTTTTGAACATGTGTATAAAATAAGTCTTGAGGTAGTAAAGCGCATGGGTTCGATCACTAAAGATGATGCGTCAGGTGGAGTGATTAAAGCCAATATTAATGGAGCGATGGTAGCGCTTATACTCAGGAAGGGCCAAGATAATAAGACTGAAATAACGGTTTCCGCGCGCAAATATATGTTCCCAAAACTTGATATCGCAGGAGGGGTTTTGTATCAGATACTTGATAAACTGCAATAAATCATAAAAATGAAAGCGGGAAACCGGCTTGAGCGAGAAAATCGGCAGGTTCATTTGAAATTTCACAAAGGATGATTAAATGGATGCTATAAAAACTAAATCGCTGGATAAGATTGAGCATAAGATGGAGGAAATGGACAAGAATTCGCTCAGGTATAAAATTTTAGAAAACGCCAGGAACTTCAAGACCTCCTGGATCGAATTGGGCCGGGCGCTTTATTCCGCTTGGAAGGATAAGCTGTATAAAGAGTGGGGTTATAACAGCTTTGATACCTACACTTCCAGGGAAATCGGCATCCGCAAGCAGACCGCGCTCAAACTTCTGCGGTCGTATTATTTTCTGGAAAAAGAAGAGCCGCATTATTTAAAAAGCGATTATACCGGATCCGCCCAGGCAGCGGAAATTCCCAGCTATGAATCCGTTGATGTTTTGCGCCTGGCAAAAAATAAGAAATCCCTGGATGAAGAAGATTACGATAACCTGAAAAAATCGGTGTTTGAAAAAGGAAAAGATGCGCGCGAGGTTAAAAGAGACCTGATAAGCTTGATGCGCCAGAGAGAAGAATTAGAGCCGGAAGAGGCGCGTGAAAAAAAGAAAACAGCACAGGTGAGGCGGTTGATCGGCGCGTTAAAATCCCTGAAGAACGAAATAGGGCTCTCTAAAACCCTGCCGCATGCTATCATCAAAGACCTGGATAATCTAATTGATAAATTAGAATCGGAGATAGGATAAACTTTGCGTATCGCCAGGTTTAATTATAAATCAAAACAGGATTGGGGTATCGTTAAGGATAGCCAGATAATAATATTGAAGGACAGCCCTTTTGCCGGAGTTGAGCTAACCAGCGAGAAAATTCCTTTGGATAAAGTGAAACTGCTTGCCCCCGGTTGTGCAGCCGGTAAGATTGTTTTGACCGGGCTTAATTACAGGGACCATGCCAAAGAACTGGGCATGGCGTTGCCGCAGGAGCCGGTCATATTCCTTAAGCCGGCTACGTCATTGATCGGACACGGCGGAAACATAATTTATCCCGAAGGGGTGAGCCGGCTTGATTATGAGGCGGAACTGGCGCTGGTCATAAAAAAAACCGGCCGGAATATCCCCGAGGATAAAGCCGCTGAATATATATTGGGTTACACCTGCCTTAATGACGTGACGGCAAGGGGCCTGCAGAAAAAGGATATCCAGTGGACCCGCGCAAAATCCTTTGATACCTTTTGCCCGCTTGGCCCGTGGCTGGAAACAGAGCTGGATACTTCTAACCTTAAGATCGCCTCATACCTGAACGGGGGGAAAAAGCAGGATTCCACAACCGCAAATTTGATCTTTTCCGCAAACTATCTGGTTTCTTTTATATCTAAAATAATGACACTTTTACCGGGAGACATAATTTCTACCGGCACACCCTGCGGAGTGGGGCCGATGGCTGCTGGCGATAAGATTGAAGTCGAAATAGAAGGTATAGGCTTACTCACTAATCAGGTAGCCAGGGCCTCATAAAACATGATTGATCTAAAATCTCATCTTAATTCTTCACAGCTGGAAGCAGCCACTTCCGCTACCGGCGCACTTCTGGTTATTGCCGGCGCAGGCTCAGGCAAGACCCGGGTTATCGAATACCGCGTCCTGAACTTGGTGCAAAATAACATTGAGCCCTCCTCCATACTTTTATTGACTTTTACCAGAGAAGCGGCGCGCAGGATGCTTAGCCGCGCTACCCGCCACCATCCGCGATGCAAGTATGTTGACGGAGGGACATTCCATTCCTTTGCCTATAAAATACTCAAGAAATACGCCAAGGACATAGGGTTTGATGAATCTTTCTCCATACTGGATGAGCCGGATGCGCATGAAGCCATCCGCAGGTGCTGCGTTGAGCTGGGATTATCCGATAAGACTAAAAGGTTCCCCAGAAGCTCAACCTTAAAAGACATCATCAGTATTTCCATTAACAAGGGTGCCTCCATCGAGCATATCCTGGAAAGGGAATACCCGCAGTTTATCACCTATACAAAAGAAATAGAAAGCTTAAGGAAAAAATACGCCGCATATAAGCTCCAGAAGAATTACCTTGATTACGACGACCTGCTGACTTTTCTGAAGATATTACTGGAGAATGACAAGCTGCGCGATAAGATAACGCGTAAATACCGTTTTATCATGGTAGATGAGTATCAGGATACGAACTCGCTGCAGGGGGATATTACATATTTATTGGGAAAAGAACACGGCAATGTTATGGTGGTCGGGGACGATGCCCAGAGCATCTACGGCTTCCGCGGCGCATCCCACGCCAATATTATGGAATTCCCCAAAAAATTCAGTCACTGTAAGATCATCAAGCTGGAGGAAAATTACCGCTCCACCCAGCAGATCCTGGACCTGGCCAATGCCGTGATGGAAGATATGGAAAATAAATATTCCAAATGCCTAGTTGCCTCCAGGGGAGATAGCGGAGATAGGCCCGGGTTGATTTTCTTTAAAGATGCCTATGGTGAGGCAGAGTGGATCTGCGATAAGGTCATGGAATTCAGGGAAGACGGCACTGATTTATCCGAGCAGGCAGTGTTATTCCGCTCAAGTTATATCTCCATACTGCTGCAGGCGGAGCTAAGCAAGAGGAACATCCCATATCAGGTGTTCGGCGGGCTAAAATTTTACGAGACCGCGCACGTCAAGGACCTCTTGAGTTATCTTAAGGTCATTGCCAATCCCAAAGACGAATTATCCTGGAGCCGGCTGCTTTTATTGATTGAAGGGATAGGCCCGAAAACTGCCGAGCGTATCCTGGCTGAGATTGCCCCGTATCCGGACATCTCCGGGATTTCGGACAAGGTATTTAAGCAGTATGATACAAAATATAAATACAGCGCAGAGCTGGCCAAGCTCGGAGCCGCAATTAAAAAAGCCAATGAAGATAAATATAATGTTGAGGAGCGCTTAGGCATAGCCCTGGATTATTATATCCCTTTATTAAAAGATAAATTTGACGATTGGCCTCTACGGCTCAACGACCTGGAAACATTAAAGGATATTGCTTCCGGGTATAATTCCCTGCCCGAGCTTCTGGCGGATTTTGCCATTGAGTCTCCTGAGAGGGGGGTTTTTAAGGTGGAGGCTGCAAAGCGCGATGATGAAAGACCGCTTACATTATCCACCATACATTCGGCAAAAGGCCTGGAATGGAAAAACGTATTTATCCTCGGCCTCTCAGACGGAGTTCTGCCGAGCAGCCTGGCTTTGGGCGATGAGGAGGAAATAGAGGAAGAGCGCCGCATATTTTACGTTGCCGTAACCAGGGCCAAGGACAACCTGTTTTTATCCATGCACCATGAAGGCAGCCGCGGCGGGATCACCCAGTTCAATAAGATCTCCAGGTTCCTGGATAGTCGCGGTATCTTAGAGACATTGGACAGGGGCGTAGCCGCTGATAAAGACGAGCAGCGCTTTTTAGACGAAGAGCCGCAGGAATTTGAGACCATCTATAATAAAGACCAGTTGCTTAAGCGGATAATAGATTATTTCGATGCGGATATTTGATTTTTGTTGTATAATTATTAGAGGAGGGAAGATGCAGGCATTTTTAGCGGGGTTGTTATTTTTACTTGCCATTATAGTTCTGGCGGCTCTGGGGCTTTTGCTTTTTCCCCTGATGCTTGTCATGGGGGTTATTTTGTGGGGGATAGGCATAATCGCCATTTTTATCTTGGCCATCTGGCTGCTGGGCAAAATCGCCATTTTCGCCTGGAAAAATTTCTTTAAAGAGAAAGATCGGCCAACGCATGTTGAATAAACAGGATATACTGCGGTTAATAAAAGGGAAAAAGCTCGTTGAGAACTACATTGACCTGGATAAGCAGGTTACGCCCAACGGTTTTGACCTGACAGTAGGAGCGGTCTTTGCTTTTAACGAGACAGGAGCAGTTGATTTTTCCAATAAAGAAAGAGCGATCCCTGCCTGTAGCGAGATGATGCCGCAGAAGCAAAAGCCCGAAGATAAGTTCGGCTGGTGGTTTCTCGAGAAGGGCACATATAAGATCAGGACCAACGAGACGGTTAATATACCCAATGACTTCATCGCCATTGCTTTTCCGCGCAGCACTCTACTGAGGATGGGCGCATTCATACAAAACGCGGTCTGGGACGCGGGGTTTTCCGGCAGGAGCGAATTTATACTGGTCGTCGGTAATCCCCATGGTTTAAGGCTCAAGCAGAACGCGCGCATCAACCAGCTCATTTTTTTGCCGATCAACGAAGTCCAGGAAGGTTATAAAGGTATTTATCAGAACTTATGATATATATTTAGGTTTTGCTTTCGCGCGCTGGATTTTTTCGCCGTGTGCTACGGTTTACTTCGTCGTTTCGGATAGCCTTTATCGGATTATCTGCCCTACACTCCTCGTAAATCCTTGCACACTTTTGCCGAAAAAATCCTAATGCGCGCTCTAGCAAAAACCTAAATATTAATAAGGAGTTATAATGAATATCAAAGGCTGCGAAATAAAAATAGTCCAAGGTGATATTACTGAATTGGAAGTCGATGCCATTGTTAATGCTGCCAATAATAAGCTGGTCATGGGCGGGGGCGTGGCCGGGGCCATAAAGAAAAAAGGCGGCAAGGTTATTGAGGATGAGGCGGTGGAGAAAGGCCCCATAGAGATAGGCGGGGCAGTTGCCACGTCTGCCGGGAAATTAAAAGCCAGATACGTGATACACGCCGCTACGATGAGTATGGATTTTAAGACCGATGAAATAAAAATCCGCAATTCCTGCAAGAATTCTCTCAAGGCTGCCGAAGAGTTAAAGATAAGATCAATTGCTTTTCCCGCCCTGGGCTGCGGGGTAGGCGGATTTCCGCTTCTTGCCAGCGCAAAGATCATGGCCCAGGAAGCGCTTAAGCACCTGCGTGAAAATAAATCCAGCTTGAAAGAGATTGTTTTTTGTCTCTATGACCGCCAGGCCTTTGATGTGTTCAATAAAGGAGCGATCGGCTATCTTGAATATGTAACCGGAAAATTGCAGGCCGGGCCGTTTAGCACCGTAGATGCGATAATTGAGATTGACGGCGGCATCGTGGTCATCAAAAGGACTAACCCGCCTTTTGGCTGGGCTTTGCCCGGAGGTTTCGTGGATTACGGAGAGAGCCTTGAAGATGCGGTAAGGCGGGAGATGAAGGAAGAGACCGGTCTGGAGTTGGATGATTTGAAGCAGTTCCACACTTATTCAGAGCCCGGACGCGATCCGCGCTTCCATACGATTGCTACGGTATTTCTTGCCAAGGGCAAAGGCTCGCCTAAAGCCGGAGATGATGCCGGAGACCTGAAAATAATGAAACTAAGCGAGCTCGATAAGCTCTCTTTTGCCTTTGACCACAAAAACATTATCCGGGATTATATCAGGTATAAGAATGAAGGTAGCGCTTAGCACCATAATTTTATTTTTCATCTTGCTGATAAACGCTCGGGCTGCCGATTATACCCGCATTTGTTTCCGTGATAATTTGTGCCTGCAGGCGGAGATTGCCGATAATGATGAGGCAAGAAAAAATGGGCTTATGTTCCGGGAGAAATTAGCCGAAGGTCAGGCCATGCTCTTTGTCTTTGACAGCGAGGTCCTGCCCAGCTTCTGGCTGAAAAACGTGAAGTTTGCACTTGATATAATCTGGATTAACGCGGACAAGACGGTTGTGGATATTAAGACCAACTGCCAACCCTGCGTGGAGGATTGCCGGTCCTATGTTCCAGCAGCTCCCGCAAAATATGCGATAGAGGTCCCCGCCGGTTTTGTAGAGAAGAATCAGATTAAGGCAGGTGATAGATTAAGCTTTAACCTTCCCTGAGTTGTTTTTCCGCATCCACAATGTCGCGGTTGATCACCCGGATAGTTTCCCGGATTTTTTCCTTTAAGAGGTGGGAGGAGACCGGCGAATCCATTATTTCCCTCAAGATCTGCACGCTCATCCGGAAATAGCGCACTATTTCGCCTTCGTCCGTATCGGTAAAACGCAGGATCTTAGAGAATTCGGTCCCGCGCAGCCAGGCTTCCATACAGCTGCTCAGGTGGAAATAGGGCGGCTTGCTGAAAGGATGGATCCTGAATTTTATTTCCCATTTTTTTATCCCGCCATAGATATCCTCGCAGGCATTTCTCAAGTGGCGGCTGGATTTAGAGATGCTGACCATGCTCTGGTTTTTTCTCGGCTCAAATACTATTGCCGCAGCCAGTACCCCTAATCTGAACTCATCCAGCTGCTCCAGGATGTTGTTGGCGTATAGCTCGGCTAAGATCAATTCATAGCCATAGACGCTTTTGGCAAACTTCCCTTTAGCAGTAAGGTCGTTATCCGCAATGTGACCAGTTTCTTTAAGCAGGCGCACCTTGGATTCAATCATCGTAAGCGCGTCTTTTTGCTGGTATTTTTTGGATTGGTAATAATGCAGCGACAGGGGATAGATCTTATAAAGCTCATCTTGGTGTTTTTCGTACAGGTTAAGGATAGTAGCGTAAGAGGCATTGAGCTGGCTTTTTACTTCTTCCGGCTGGGACCAAATAACGCGTTTTACTTCCTCAATATTTATGCGCGCAGGGTTGATCCGGCAATATACAAAACCTTCCTTATCTATGCCGCGCCTGCCTGCGCGGCCGGCCATCTGGTAAAAGTCGCGCGTTTTTAAGATCCGCACATAGCGGCCGTAGAATTTGCGTAACTCGTCGAAGATCACCGAGCGGCTGGGCATATTTATGCCTAAGGCAAAGGTCTCGGTCGTAAATATTACTTTTAAGAGCCGGCTGGTAAAGAGCCGTTCGATCACTTCTTTTAAGGTGGGCAGCATCCCGGCGTGGTGATAAGCGATGCCGCGCTGGATTAAAGGGTATAATCTCTGGGCGGACTCTTCATGGACGAGGTTAAAGCGTTCGCAGAGGTCATTAAACAAACCGGTGATCTGTGCTTTTTCCTTGCCGTTTAAGAAGTTATAACTGTACAGATCAAAAGCCAGGTCTTCGGCGCGCCTGCGTCCGAAAACAAAATATATGCAGGGCAGGCCTTCTTTCTGTCGCACGTAATTTATCAGGGTATTTAATTTATTGGGATAGGCGCCGTATTTTTTTACCCTGTTGAGGTTATCCACGATCTCGTTATGGGCGTTATAGAAAAAGTGCAGCGGCACCGGCCTTTTGTCCTCAATGACGGTTTTTATCGGCTTTTTATGGATAGATTCTATCCAGGCGGCCAGCTGTTTTATATTAGGGATGGTCGCAGACAGGCCCAGTATGTTCATATGCGCCGGCAGAAAGATCAGCGATTCTTCCCACACTGTCCCGCGTTCGGGATTGTCAATATAGTGGATTTCATCAAAAATTACCCAGGAGTATCTTTTTAAACTCTCCGGTTCATCCAGGACTTTGTTACGGAATATCTCGGTAGTCATAATCATCACCGGAGCAGAGGGGTTTAAAGATACGTCCCCGGTTAAAATACCTATATTATCCTGGAATTGGGCCTGGAAATCGCGGAATTTCTGGTTGGAAAGGGCTTTGATAGGCGCGGTATAGATAACCCCGATATTTTTGTCTATGGCCGTGCTGATAACGTGCTCGGCAATGGCGGTTTTGCCTGCTCCGGTGGGCGCAGAGACAATTACGGAACAATCCTGATTAATATAATCAATGGCTTCCTGTTGGAAACGGTCATAAATCATAGGGGTATTATAACTTAAAACCGCGGATTTTTCTATATCTACTTAAGAATACCAGTAAGATTTCAGGGTTTTGGCTTACGCGTGCTGAAAATTTTCGCCGTCTGCTTCGGTTTACTTCGTCGCTCCGAGTAGCCTGTATCGGATTAGCGTTCTCCACTCCTCGTAATTCCTCGCAGACATTTGCCGAAAATTTTCTTATGCACGCTCCAGCCAAGAACCCTAAAATCCTCCTTTGGTTTTCTTATGCTCGTTTAAAAGAATTGGTTGCTTATTTAATAATTCAGTTAGAAACCGTTAATTCCCGCGTCTATTATTCAGGAGGCCGGATGGCTAAGTATAACATTCCTATAAACAATTGGCCCAAGGAGGACCGGCCGCGGGAAAAATTATTGCGCCTTGGCGAGCATACGCTCAGTGACTCGGAGCTTCTGGCTATAATTATCCGCTGCGGAAGGCATGGTTTAAGCGCCGTAGACTTGGCAAGGAGGATACTGCGTAAATTTAAGACTTTGCGCAACTTAAGCCATACTGACCCTGGACAGTGGGAAGAGTTCCGGGGGTTAGGCTTAGGCAGCGTAAAGATCGCCCAGATAAAGGCAGCGTTGGAGCTCGGCAGGAGATTAAAGGAAACAGAGGTAAAGCTTTCCCGGCCAAGACTTGAATCATCAGCCGATGTTGCCGGGATCCTGATGCCCCGCTTACGCGACCTGAAAAAAGAGGTATTTAAGGTCATCTTTCTTGATTCGCAGAGCCGGATCATTGAGATTATCGAGGCGGGTGAAGGCACGGTAAACCAGGCTAAGCCGATCTTGCGGGAGATATACCACAGGGCGCTGCAGAGTTTCGCGCCCTTTCTTATCTGTGTGCATAATCACCCGGCCGGTAACCCAGAGCCCAGCGCCGAAGACAAGAAGTTTACCCAACAGCTTATCAAGGCAGGAGAGGTGCTTTCGGTGAAAGCGCTGGATCACATAATCATCGGTAATGGCAGATATTTCAGTTTTTTGGATGCGGGATTGATCTAAAGGAGGAGGGGGCTAAAGGAAAAAATCTATTTTCTTTTTGTATATGCGGCAGAATTCTTTCAACTGGACAGTATCGATGCGGCGCTGGCCGGCCTCTATCTTGGAAATATAAGATTGTGTGCGGCCGAGTTTCTTGGCCGCATCCGCCTGCCTTAATTTTGCTGCCTTACGCGCCTTGATCAGCTTGTTGACCAGCTGCTTATGGCTGTTGGTAAAAATTGTCTTATCCATTTTCGCATAAACAATAAGTTTTTCTGCTTGACAACAGATTGCTATATGATATATTAAATTTTATAATATTCCAAAATGGAATATAAGATAAAGCCACATATTGGGAAGGAGGATGCCCATGGAACAGAAGAGCAAAGAAGAAAAATGGGGTAAGCCAAAACTTATTGTGCTGATCAGAAGCAGATCTGAAGAAGCGGTGCTTGCCAGTTGTAAAGGCGCGCCTGAAGGAGCAGGTGCCCAAAATGAACATAATCAAAATTGTTTGAAAGGCGCATACATTGCCGCTTGTACGAGTAATTGCTATAATATAGTAAGCAGTTGACCTTCAGCCTTAATTGTATTAGGGGACGTTTCTATTTTTGTTAGACTTCCCTCCTTTCTACGTCTATTAATAATAGGAAGGAGGGATTTTTTATGCCTAGGACAAAAAGATTGATCCCCGTAAATTTAGCTATGCACATTATATGTAGAGGGAATAACGGACAAAAAATATTTTACCAAGAAAAGGATAAGAGATATTATTACGATTTGCTAAAAAATCTAAAAGAAGTTAACAAAATAAAAATTTTTCATTACTGCCTTATGGATAACCATATGCATTTGATTGTATGGCTTAGTTTAGAAAGCAGCGTTTCCAAGTTTATGAAGCAAGTCAACCTTTGTTATTTTAATTATTTTAAAAAAACATATGGTTATTGCGGGCACTTATGGCAAGGGAGATTCAAAAGTAATGTCGTAGATACGGATTCCTATTTATTGCAATGCGGTAAATACATTGAACTTAATCCTGTCAGGGCGACTATGGTAGGTTTTCCCGAAGAATACCGTTTCAGCAGTTACAATCACTATGCAAAAGGAAAATCTGACCCCTTGGTTACTGATAGCTTTACCTATATGAGTTTATCAAACGATAGTCAATCTAGGATGAAACAATATATTGAATTTGTGGTGGATGAGAGTATAATAAATGCTGAACTATTTGCCAGGCAGCAGTTTATCGGAGGTGAAGTCTTTATAAAAAAACTCCAAGACTATTATGGCATTAGAAACAAAGGATTAAAACGAGGACGACCAAAAGGGCAAAAGGGCAGAAAAAATAGAAACGTCCCCTTTTTCATTTTATGAGTTATGATATAGCGATTAATAAGGCTTGGGAAGAATTATTAGCGTTGACGAAAGACAAAAATTTGTCGGTTAAATTCCTGGGCGATGAATATAGCATAGACCTGCAGGCCGGTAAAGTGGTTTCGCTTGCCTGCAACGTGCCGGCAAAGGATTTTACGGCCATTTTGATCCTGCATTACCTGTCTAAAAAGATAAAGGGCCTGCCGGAGTTAAAGAACGAATGGGTTTCCTTTAAAGAGCTGTCCGGGATAGAGGGGTATGCCCCGGCATTCAGGAACAGAGCTATTGAGCCGGTAATCCGCAAGTATGGCGTTAACCCCCAAAGTTTGCCGGATGTTTTAGAACGGCTCCCGGGCAAAAAATCCCACACCGCAGACGCGAGTATAATCGTAGAGGCATTTGAAGGAGTACCGGTCCTGGTGGAGCTGTGGGCCGGGGATGAAGAATTCGGGCCCGAGGCAAATATGCTATTTGATGAAAGCATAATCGGTATTTTCTGCACTGAAGATACCGTGGTCCTAGCCGGCCTGGTTGCCGCGGCATTATAGAGCTCCGCGCATAGCGCGGGGTAAACAACCGCTAAACATCGTAGGTAGCGGTTGTTCAAGGAGGATAGACTTGAACAGGATATTTAATATTGTTATCCTTATCGGTATATTGCTCCTTCCGGCACTCTTTTTTATTTCCCGCAATCACGCAGAAGTTATTTATAATAAAGAGCAGGGTAAATTCACCATCCCCTTCGGCCGCTCTTACGATTATTCGGATATTTATGTTACCAGGGTGGTTGACGGGGATACCCTGAAACTTGAAAACGGGGAGAGGGTGCGGCTTATCGGCATAGATACTCCGGAGATGCACGATTCGGACAAATTATACCGGGATGCCCGGCGCACAAAGCAGGATATCCAGACCATTAAGGCGATGGGCAGGCGCGCTTATAACTTTACCCGCACCCTGGTTGAAGGCAAGCAGGTAAGACTGGAATTCGACGTGGAAAGATACGATAGATACGGCCGGCTCCTTGCCTATGTTTTTTTGAAGGATAGCGGAGCCTTTGTGAATGCCGAGATCATAAAACAGGGTTACGCCTCGGTGATGACCTATCCACCCAACGTAGAATACGCGGACTTATTTTTAAAATTGTATCAGCAGGCGCGTCAGGATAAGAGG
>JAQTNM010000004.1 GCA_028713875.1 Candidatus Omnitrophota bacterium
ATCAGAAGATTGGGAAGCTGGCATCCGGCCCCCAGCAGGCACCAATAAGATAAGGATTTTCTAACGATACACAAAAATCCCCTTAAAAGATGTCCTCAAATTTCCGTAACAGTAAAACCCGCGTTACAGGCTTGCAAAAGCCGCAGGTCCTGGATTTCGACTCTGTCGGATGCGCAACGGATGTCATTTTTGCAAAGCTCAACACTTCAGAAAAAGGCCTGAGCGAAAAAGAGGTGCAGGCCCGCCTTGAAAAATACGGGTACAATGAGCCTGCCAAGAGAAAGAAAAGGTCCATCCTCACCCAGATTCTCTCCAAATTCCTGAACCCCCTGGTCACAGTCCTTCTTATAATCGGTACATTTTCATTGTTTTTCGGCGAGAAGATAAGCGCGCTCCTCGTATATTTGATGGCCGCAATGAGCGTAGTCTTATCCTTCGTACAGGAATACCGGGCGGGCAAAGAAGCGGAGAAGCTCAGCGAAATGGTCAGGGCAACCGCCACTGTTTATCGCAACGGCAAGCCTAAGGAGATAAAGATCAGGGAGATAGTGCCCGGAGATGTAGTGGACCTGTTTGCGGGAGACATGATCCCCGCGGACTTGCGTATTATTTCCTGCAAGGATTTATTCATTAACCAGGCTTCTTTGACCGGAGAATCCTTCCCCATAGAGAAGGCATGCGCGCCCATCCAGGTAAAAAACGGGTCAATCTCGGAAATGCTCAATATCGCTTTTATGGGCTCAAGCGTAGTAAGCGGCACGGCGCTGGGAGTGGTTATAAAAACCGGCATCTCCACGCAGTTCGGAGAGCTTTCCCGGAGATTAGCCACGATGAGGATAGAGACCAGCTTTGATAAAGGGATACATAAATTCACCTGGTTGATGATTAGGGCCATGCTTTTTATGGTCTTATTTATCTTTGCCATCAATGCCTTTCGCCGCGGCGACTTTATACAATCACTGCTTTTTTCCCTGGGCGTTGCGGTAGGGCTTACCCCGGAGATGCTCCCCATGCTGGTTGCGATCAACCTTTCCAAAGGCGCTATCAGTATGTCTAAGAAACAGGTGATCGTCAAGCGCCTGAATTCCATCCAGAACCTCGGGGCAATGGATGTTATCTGCACAGATAAAACAGGGACGCTGACGCTGGATAAAATCGTTCTTGAAAAACACTGCGACGTGGTCAGGAAAGAAGACAACGATGTTTTGAGGTTTGCCTACATCAACAGCTTTTATCAGACCGGCCTTAAAAATTTGCTGGACAGGGCTATCCTTAAGCATGAAAAGCTGCTGGTGAAACAATTTAAGAAAATAGACGAAATACCTTTTGATTTTTCCCGCAAAATAATGTCCGTAGTTATAGATATCGAAGGTAAACACAGGATTATCTCCAAAGGCGCTCCCGAGGAAATATTTAAAAGATGCACCAGGTATGAGCTGGACGGGGAAATACTGGACATGGAGGAACTGATACTTTCAGACCTTAGAGAGGAATATGGCAACCTTAGTTCCGAAGGCTTCCGGGTCCTGGCTATCGCTTATAAGGATATGGAGAGCAATAAGGATATCTATTCCAGGGAAGATGAAAAGGACCTTATCCTCAAGGGGTATGTGGCTTTTTATGACCCGCCAAAACCCAGCGCCCGCAGGGCGATCCTGGCTTTGAAAAGGCTGGGCATAGAATTCAAGGTGCTGACCGGCGACAACGAGCTGGTTACAAAAAAGATCTGCAGTGAAGTAGGGCTGGATATAAAGGGGCTGGTTACGGGGGACAAATTGGACCAGTTGAGCGATAAAGAGCTTCAGGAATTAGCCAAGACCGCCACGGTCTTTGCGCGCCTTTCGCCCATGCAGAAAGAAAGGCTTATCCATGCCCTGCATGAGAATAAGCACATCGTAGGCTACCTCGGTGACGGCATCAATGATGCCCCGGCTCTGAAGGCCTCTGATGTGGGGATATCCGTAAATAACGCCGTTGACATCGCCAAGGAATCAGCCGACATAATCTTGCTTAAGAAAAGTCTGATGGTGCTTGAGGACGGCGTTATCGAAGGCAGAAGGACCTTCGGAAACATAGTCAAATACATCAAGATGGGCTCCAGTTCCAATTTCGGCAATATGTTCAGCATGACCGGCGGCAGCCTGTTCCTGCCGTTCCTGCCCATGCTGCCGATACAGATACTTTTAAATAATTTTCTTTATGACGTATCCCAGGTAGCTATCCCCACGGACGCAGTGGATAAGGACTATTTGACGAAACCGCGGCCCTGGAACGTAAATGCCATTAAGAAGTTCATGATCATTATCGGCCCGATCAGCTCGATATTCGACTTTCTGACTTACGGGGTAATGCTCTTTATTTTTCATGCCTCAGCGCCTTTATTTCATACCGGCTGGTTCATAGAGTCTTTGTGTACCCAGACCCTGGTCATACACATTATCCGCACCGGCAAGATCCCTTTTATAGAAAGCAGGCCAAGCAGGTTTTTGATCATTACCTCGATATTTATAGTCAGTATCGGGATACTCATACCGTTTTCCCCGCTTGCCCAGCCTTTTGGTTTTGTGGCTCCTCCCGCGGCATATTTTGCGGCATTATTCTTCATAGTCGTCGCTTATTTGTTCATGGTGCAGGCGGTGAAGAAATGGTTTATTAAAAAATACGGCTCCGATTAGAACCTCGGTATCTATATTTTTACAATGAATACTCAGGTATCTATCAGGTTATACAATTCTTGCGATAAGCCTGCGGTAAGAAAGATCTGTTCTGATACCGCCGATTTAGGAAGACCTGTGGAAAATTTTTTCTACGACCGGGAGGTTTTCGCCGACCTGGTAATCAGATATTATACGGATTTTGAGCCGCGTTCTTTGTGGGTGGCGGACCATCAGGGCCGGGCCGCAGGTTATTTAAGCGGGTGTCTGGACAGCCGCAGGTATATGCGGATTATGTTGACCGGGATAATCCCCGGCGTATTTGTCCGTGCGGCCCTGCGCGGCGCATTCTGGCGCAGGGATACCTGGCAGCTGTTAAAAGCCGGGTTAAAAAGCCTGCTGCTTGGCAGTTTCAACCGCAAGGACATTTTTGACGCTTACCCTGCGCACTTGCACATTAATTTAGAAGAGGCTTTTCGCCATCAAGGGCTGGGCGCCAAGCTTATTGAGCGTTTTCTGGAGCAGCTCAGGCAGCTACATTTATCCGGCGTACATGCTTCGGTGTGCCAGGATAACCGCCCTGCCTGCGTTTTTTTTGAACGCCTGGGGTTTTCTGCGTTAGGCCGTTATCCCATGATGCGGCCTGAGAAAATGAAGGGATTAAAGAGCACTTATACCGTGATTTACGGAAAGAGCCTATAGTAGAAACATCCCCGCAGGTATTTAAGCTACATCGCAATCCCGCCTTTTTCAGAATATAGTCCTTGACAAAAATATCCCATATGGTATTATTGAAAACGATTTTCAATAATTAAAGGAGGTTTTGCCGTTGCACAAGGAAATAGAGATATTGGACGCTTTTATCAGGTCAAAGGGGTTAAGGCGCACTCCGCAGAGGAAAAAGATACTTTCCGTCTTCCTGTCTACCGAAAAACACGTTTCTACGCAGGAGCTGCACAGGCTGGTAAGAAAAAAGTTCCGTAACATAGGTTATACTACGGTCTACAGGACAATACGGATTTTATTGCAGTCGGGGCTCTGCCGCGAAATAGATATAGGAGACGGGACATCCAGATATGAGCACCATTATAACCACCGGCACCATGACCATCTTATTTGCATAAAATGCAACCGGCTTATTGAGGTCATGGATCCCCGGATAGAAAGGATGCAGGAGAAGATGGCAAAGGAGCGTGGGTTTCGCCCTACGGCGCACAGGCTAGAGATATTCGGGTTATGCCGCGAGTGTATATGAAAAAAATAGCGATAACCGGTTCACCCAACGTAGGCAAATCCGTTTTATTCAACGGTCTCACCCATACTTATAACGCCGTTGTCTCCAATTATCCCGGCACTACAGTTGAGGTAACTTCCGGCAAAGTCAGGATCGGCAGTTATGAATTTGAAATCGTAGACACCCCGGGCATGTATTCCCTTTACCCTATCACGGAAGAAGAAAAAGTGGCCCGTTCCATACTGTTGGATAGGTCCGTCTGCCTTATCCTGCACGTAATAGACGCAAAAAACCTGGAACGGATGCTTGGACTTACCATGCAGCTTCAGGAAGCGGGTTTAAACGTAATCTTGGTTTTAAATATAATGGATGAAGCCAGGAAATTAGGGATCAGCATAGATATTGATGCCCTTGAGAAAGAATTGGGCATACCGGTTGCGGCAACGGTCTCCACTACCGGTGAAGGCCTGGATAGCTTAAGGGGCAAGATAGAAGATTATGTTAGAAAAATTTCCTAAAAAGATCGGTTACGAAGATCCTTTAGAGATACGCCTGTCAGAATTAGAAGCCCTGCTTTTATCCGATTACAGAATCTCAAAACGCGCGCTGAGTATACTGCTTTTACAGGAAGACCGGGAGATGATGGAAATGGTCAAGGGGCGGGAAAAAGAAAACTCTCCCAGGATATTTGAGATCATAGCTGCGGCGCAGCAGCATTATCACCAGCCTTTAAGTTACATTATCAGCCAATGCCGGCAGAGGGAGGCCAGCCGCATAGCCGCTAAAGTCATGAGTTTCGAGCCGCAGCGCACGGCCACGTTTAAAGAGCGTTTAAGCAAAATTATGATGAACCCCGTCATCGGAGCACCGATACTGCTGGCTGTGCTTTATTACGGGCTTTATAAATTTGTGGGCGGTTTCGGCGCAGGGATCCTGGTTGATTTTCTGGAAAACAAAGTCTTTGATGGTTACGTCAATCCCTTTATGATCCGCCTGGTAGACAGCGTTATACCGTTTAAATTATTGCGGGAACTTTTGACAGGACAATACGGGATAGTGACGATGGGGATACGTTATGCCGTAGGGATAATCCTGCCTATCGTGGCGACATTCTTTTTTGCTTTTGCGGTCGTGGAGGACACAGGGTACCTGCCGCGCCTGGCCATGTTAATTGATCGGCTTTTTAAGAAGATCGGGCTTTCCGGCAGGGCAGTGATCCCCCTGGTATTGGGTTTCGGCTGCAGCACCATGGCCACAATGGTGACGCGCACCCTTCCTTCAAAGCGCGAACGCATTATCGCCACTCTCCTTTTGGCGCTGGCTGTTCCCTGTTCTGCCCAGATGGGGGTGATCCTGGCGCTTCTCGGAGATAAGCCCATGGGCCTGGTGGTCTGGTTAGGCATAATCATGGCTGTATTTCTGTTCGTAGGGTTCCTGGCAGCCAAAATAATGCCGGGAGAGCTGCCGAGTTTCTATATGGAGATACCGCCGCTTAGGTTCCCGCAGTTATCAAATGTGCTGCGTAAGACTGCCAGCCGTCTGAAGTGGTATTTCCTGGAGATATTCCCTCTTTTTATCCTGGCCAGTATTTTTATATGGATAGGCCAGATAACGCGATTGTTCTATTTTAGCGTGCGCATCCTGGAATACCCGGCCAGATGGATCGGCCTGCCGAAAGAGTCTGCGGTGGCTTTTCTTTTCGGGTTTTTCCGCCGCGATTACGGCGCAGCCGGGCTTTACGACCTTAAGAAAGTAGGCTTATTGACGGGGAACCAGCTGGTGGTTGCCTGCATTACCCTGACTTTATTTCTTCCCTGTATCGCCCAGCTTTTGATGAATATAAAGGAACGGGGCATGCGTATGGGTGCCGCCATTTCCGTGTTTGTCCTGTTTTTTTCGTTTAGCATAGGCTATGTGGTAAATATCATCTTGACGCTGGCCAATGTTCACTTATAATAAAATAAGAAGGAGAATCAAATGTTATCTGAAGGCGCGGAAGAGATCTTAGAAGCCCTGTGGGTTAAAATCGAAGAGCAGGGCAATAAGCCTATTGAGCTGGCTGCAAATCGCGATAACCCGGCTATCGAAGAATTGATACGGCTGGGGTTGATACGGGTAGATAGGGACCATATATATTTGCTGGAGAAAGGCAGGTCGCAGGCCCTTGGCTGCGTGCGCAGGCACAGGCTTGCCGAGCGGCTCATGGTGGACATACTGGATGTAAAGAAAAAAAATATCAATGAGGTCAGCTGTAAATTTGAGCACCTTCTGCATAAAGGGCTGGAAGACAACGTCTGCACTTTGTTAGGCCACCCCAAGGTCTGCCCTCACGGCAAGCCGATCCCCCGGGGCAAATGCTGCCTTGGCAAGAAATACAAGATTCCGCTGAAGTTCGTAGCTTCTTTAGGCGAACTGGATGCGGGCGACAAGGGCGTGATCGCTTATCTGCAGTCCAAAGATAAAAACCAGATGCAAAAGCTCATCTCTATCGGCGCACTGCCGGGGATATCCATTACGCTGCTGCAGAAATTTCCCTCTTATGTTTTTCAGATAGGCCAAAGCCAGTTCGCGATAGACAGGGAATTAGCCGAGAGCATATACGTGAGGTTGATTAAGTAAACATGAAAGCCGTAGCTTTACTTTCAGGCGGGCTGGATAGCACATTAGCTGCCAAGTTGATCCAGGGGCTGGGTATTGAGATTACAGCCTTGAATTTTAAGACCCCTTTTTGCCTCTGTGATCAAAAGACGGACTCCGGCTGCGCCCATACTGCTAAAACTGCAGCCGGGAATCTGGGCATTACCCTGAAGGTAATCAATATATCCGATGATTTTTTCGGCGTGCTCAAAAATCCCAAACACGGCTACGGCTCGCATATGAATCCATGCATAGACTGCAGGATACTGAAGTTCAAAAAAGCCAAGATATTCATGCAGGAGCGTGGTGCGGATTTTATTTTGACAGGAGAGGTATTGGGGCAGCGCCCTATGTCTCAGCACCGCAAGGCGCTGGATATAATAGAGAAAGAAAGCGGATTGGAAGGATTAGTTTTAAGGCCTTTATCTGCCAGGCTTTTACCAGAGACGATACCCGAAAAAAGAGGATGGGTGGACAGGAACAGGTTATTGTCTATATCCGGCAGGTCGCGCAGGCCGCAGTTTGAGCTGGCAAATACCATGAATATCAAAGATTATGCCTGTCCTGCCGGAGGCTGCCTTTTGACCGACCCAGAGTTTACAAAAAGGATCAGGGATCTTATGTCTTATGGGACCCTGGACATCAATAATGCGGAATTATTGAAGGTGGGCCGGCATTTTCGGCTGTCAGAAAATACCAGGCTTGTAGTGGGCAGGAATGAAAAGGAAAATGCCAGGATACAGGGCTTGGCTAAAGAGCAAGATACCGTATTCTGGCCCCTAAATTTAGCCGGGCCCAGCGCCTTAACAAGAGGCGCGCTTGATACCGGATTAATAGAGTTATCCTCCAAGATAGTCTGCCGTTATTGCGACCTTAACGGCAATGCCAACGCGGATATAGCTTACCGAGCAGTCGGCGATAAAGAGGATAAAATAATGACGGTTACGCCTGTTGCAGAAGAGACGCTGTCCGGGCTCAGGATATGAAAGAAGCGCTGCTTTATGAAAAGTTAGACAACGGCTCAGTCCATTGCTATCTGTGCAATCACCATTGCCGTATTACCGATAAGAAGTTCGGGTTCTGCGGGGTAAGGCAGAATATAGGCGGCACGCTTTATACCCATGTTTACGGCAAGATAATCTCAAGCCATGTCGACCCCATAGAAAAAAAACCGCTATACCACTTCTTGCCCGGCTCATTCAGTTTTTCTATCGCTACCATCGGCTGCAATTTCCGCTGCGGCTTCTGCCAGAATTGGGAGATATCTCAGAGCAATGTCAGGGATAATCCTGAATTCGGCCCTGCCGACATAGTGCCTTGCGCGGAGGTGGTGAATGCGGCGGAAAAAAATGGCTGCAGGAGTATTTCTTATACCTATACCGAACCGACCATATTTTTTGAATACGCCCTGGATGTGGCGAAACTGGCAAAAGAAAAAGGGCTTTACAATAATTTTGTCACCAACGGCTACATGACTTCCGAGTCCATTGAGATGATTAAGCCGTACCTGGATGCCGCCAACATAGACCTTAAATTTTTCAAAGACGAAAGCTACAAGAAAGTCTGCGCAGGGAGCCTGGATCCGGTGTTGGATTCCATCCGGCTTATGCGTAAATTAAACATCTGGATTGAAATAACTACTTTGATCGTGCCCGGCCAGAACGATTCTGTCCAGGAGCTTGAGAGTATTGCCAATTTTATAGCAGGCGTGGATAAGGATATACCCTGGCATATTTCAAAATTCCATCCGGATTATAAATTTACCGGTTATGAAGCTACCGGCGAATCCACCCTTAAGAAAGCGCAGGACATAGGATACAAGGCCGGGCTTAATTATATTTACGCCGGAAATGTCACTGGCTTTGGCAATGACACGCTCTGCCATAACTGCAAAAAGGTCTTGATCAGGAGGGAAATATTCGATATCCTGGAAAACAACATAAAAGACGGCAAATGCGGCCATTGCCATGCCGTTATACCGGGAGTCTTCCGATGAAACTTAAAAAGGCGCTTTTGATAGTTGATATTCAAAATGATTTCTGCCCGGGAGGAGCCCTGGGTATTTCGGGAGGCGATAAGATCATCACGGCCATAAACAAATATATAGGAAGATTTTCTAAAAACAAACTCCCTATTTTTATCAGCCGCGACTGGCACCCGAAAAAGACCGCGCATTTTAAGAAATTCGGCGGGGTCTGGCCTGTGCATTGCATAGAGAATACCAGAGGCGCGGCATTTCATCCGAAACTGAAGATACCGAAGGAAGCAATAATCATATCAAAAGGCATGGACCCCAGGCAAGACAGCTACTCTGCTTTTCAGGCAGAGGATAGCCACCGGCAGAGCCTCGCTAATCTCCTGAAGATATTCGGCATAGAAGAAATTTATATAGCAGGACTGGCTACGGATTATTGCGTAAAATATTCTACCATAGACGCCCTTAAAAAGGGTTTTGAGGTAAAGATATTAAAAGACGCTGTTGCAGGCGTTAATTTAAATCCGGAAGATTCCAAAGAAGCGCTTAGGCAGATAACGGCGATGGGAGCCGGAGAGATTTCATTCCTTAATCTTAAGCTATAATGGATGCGAAAAACATATCATTGCTGATTTTCCTGTCCGCTTACCTGCTGTTTATATTTTTACCGAAGAGGAGGACGCTGGTCGCCGTTGCGGGGGCCTTGGCGCTTATCTTAAGCGGCGCGCTCTCTTTTAAAGAGGCTTTTTTCTCCGTTAACTGGAACGTAATGGGTATTTTTGTGGGTACCCTTGTGATCGCGGACATTTTTATGGAAAGCCGCGTACCCGCTTATATCGCGGAGATCATAATCAATAAAGCCGGCAATACCGCCTGGGCAATATTATTGATCTGTCTATTGACCGGTTTTATCTCGGCTTTTGTGGAGAATGTGGCTACCGTCCTTATCGTGGCTCCCATTGCTTTATCCCTGGCCAGGAAACTCAAGATAAACCCCATGCAGATGATGATCGCTATCGCCGTATCCAGCAATCTGCAGGGCGCAGCTACCCTGATCGGAGACCCGCCGAGCATGCTTTTGGGCGGCTTTGCGAGGATGAACTTCTTTGATTTTTTCTTTTATAAAGGCAGGATGAGCATTTTCTTTGCCGTGGAGCTGGGGGCTTTCGTTTCATTTATAGTTCTGTATTTTATATTCAGGAAACATAAAGAAAAAGTGGCGCTTGTACAGATAGAGAAAGTCAAATCATGGGTGCCTACGGTTATCCTGGTAAGCTTAATAGTCTTTCTGGCGCTAAGCTCTTTATTTGATACCGGATTTTCTTACGCCGCAGGGGTCATATGCATGGTATTTGCGGTGATAGCGGCTTTATGGGAAAAGCTGGTCAATAAGAGCTCTCTTTTGGAAGGTATGCGTTCCCTGGACTGGGAGACCACTTTTTTCCTCATCGGGGTATTTATTTTGGTCGGCAGTATCACCCTCACCGGATGGATTGAATCCATTTCCGGTGCTCTTTCGGGCTTAGTGGGAAATAATTTATTCCTGGGGTATACACTGCTTGTTTTGACGGCCGTAGTGGTTTCCGCTTTTGTGGATAATGTGCCTTTTTTAGCAGCCATGCTTCCGGTAGCTATTTCCATGTCCGCTAAGCTGGGGGTTAACCCTTCATTGTTTCTTTTCGGCCTGCTTATCGGCGCAAGCTTAGGCGGTAATATCACTCCTATCGGCGCCTCCGCCAATATCGTTGCCTGCGGACTGCTTAAAAAAGAAGGTTATGAAGTAAGATTCAAGGATTTCATGAAGATAGGTCTGCCTTTTACGTTTGCCGCTGTGATCGCGGCTTACCTTTTTGTCTGGTTTATCTGGGGGAAATAAAAGTATGCCTAAAGATCCGGTTTGCGGAATGGAAGTGGATGAATCCGGGACCTTCAAGCTTACGCAGGAGGGCCGGACTTATTACTTTTGCAGCCAGCACTGTAAGGATAAATTTTTAGCGCGATCATCTAAGAAGGAACCGCCAGCACCGCAAGCCAGGTACGTTTATACCTGCCCCATGCACCCCGAAATCAGGCAGGATAAGCCGGGAGATTGCCCAAAATGCGGGATGAGTTTGGAGCCCGCGGGCCCTGTGGCAGGAGACAGCGGGGAAGATAAGGAACTGCGGATATTATCCCAAAAGTTCTGGATAAGCGCGGTTTTTACTGTCCCGATTGTTTTATTGACAATCGGAGAAATGATCCCGGCCATAGATTTGTCAATTTTCATCCCTTACCATATCTCTTCATGGATTCAGTTCCTCTTGGCTACGTCTGTAGTTTTGTGGTCAGGCGGATTCTTCTTTGCCAGGGCCTGGAGGTCTATAATAAATAAGAGCCTGAATATGTTCACCCTCATCGCTTTGGGTGTAGGGGCAGCCTACGGCTACAGCGTGGTTGCGGTCTTATTGCCGCAGGTCTTTCCGGACACGCTTAAGAAAATGGGTAAACTCGATCTGTATTTTGAGGCAGCCGCAGTTATTACCGTTTTGGTCGTCCTGGGGCAATTACTGGAAGCAAAGGCCCGCAGCCGGACAAGCCAGGCCATTAAGGCATTGCTGGGCCTTGCGGCAAAGAGCGCGCATCGCATACGACAAGGGCTTGAGGAGAACGTTGCAATAGATGATATTCGCAAAGGGGATATCCTTAGGGTGCGTCCGGGAGAAAAGATACCCCTGGACGGCGTTATTACGGAAGGCAGGAGCACGGTAGATGAATCCATGATTACCGGCGAGCCCATGCCGGTAGTAAAAAACACCGGAGATAAAGTTGTTGGCGCCACTATCAATCAAACCGGGACATTTTTAATGCGCGCAGAAAAAATAGGCGCGGAGACTTTGTTGTCGCAGATCGTGCACATGGTCTCACAGGCCCAGCGCAGCCGCGCACCCATCCAGGGAATTGCTGACAGGATAGCCGGATATTTTGTACCTGTCGTTATGACAGTTTCAGCGTTGTCTTTCCTCATCTGGCTCAATTGGGGGCCGCAGCCGCAATTGGCGCACGCCTTTGTAAATGCGATTGCCGTATTGATTATTGCCTGCCCCTGCGCCCTCGGCTTGGCCACACCTATGTCTATTATGGTCGGCGTAGGCAGGGGCGCCCAGTCCGGGGTTTTAATTAAAAATGCAGAAGCCATTGAAAAAGCCGAAAAGATTACCCACCTTCTTACCGACAAAACAGGCACCTTGACTGAAGGCAAGCCCAGGATAACGGCTTATATCGAGTCGCCGGGATGGGATAAAGGCGAGCTCTTAAGCATAGCTGCTTCGCTTGAACAGAGCAGCGAGCATCCCCTGGCCAGGGCGATAGTTGATTTTGCCAAAGAGCAGAATGTGGAAACAGCAGCTGCCGAGAATTTTGAATCCATAACCGGAGACGGCATAAAAGGGAATATCCACGGTAAATCCGTTATAGTGGGCAAGCAAAAATTTATGGAAGAGTCAGAGATGAATATTACGGAAGATTTTAGAAAACAGGCGCTCGATCTGCAAGACCAGGCCCAGAGCGTGGTTTGGGTAGCGGTTGAAGGCCGGGTCGCAGGGATTTTCGGGATTTCCGACCCGATCAAAAAAACAACTCCCGATGCCATACGGACTATTCATAATATGGGAATAAAAGTTGTTATGCTGACCGGAGATAACCGAAAAACCGCCCAGGTCATTGCCGGACGATTGGGCCTTGATGATTTTCATGCGGAATTGGTCCCCGAAGATAAACAGCAAATAGTGAAGGAATTGGCGGATAAGGGAGCAAGGGTTATGATGGCAGGGGACGGCATCAACGATGCGCCTGCCCTGGCCCAGGCCGATGTCGGTGTGGCCATGGGCACTGGCACTGACGTAGCTATTGAGAGCGCAGGCATAACACTGGTCAAGGGCGACCTGGGCGGAATTGTCAAGGCCTTGCGTTTGAGCCGCAACGTCATGGGCAATATCCGGCAAAACCTGTTCTTTGCCTTTATTTATAATTCTCTGGGAGTGCCTATTGCAGCAGGGGCTCTGTATCCTTTTTTTGGACTGTTATTAAGCCCTGTTCTTGCCGGGGCAGCGATGAGTTTCAGCTCGCTTTCCGTTGTGGGCAATGCGTTAAGACTGCGCAAGCTGAAGCTTTGATAAACAACCCACCATTATTTGTCTAGAGTAAAAATATATTTTAGGTTTTTGGGTTCCGCCGTGCTCCAAAATTTTTGCCGTCTGCTTCGGCTTACTTCGTCGTATCCGGAAGATCCTTTATCGGATTATCTGCCCTCTGCTCCTCGTAATTCCTCGCAGACATTTGCCAAAAATTTTCTTATGCGCGCTCCAGCCAATAAACCTAAAATTCTCGTATCTAAATAAGTTATTTCTGTGCGCCCTTATGCTCGCTAAAATGAATTGCGTTGCTTATTGATAATTAGGCGGGTCGGTTGCTTGATTGGAGATTCTCCCTACCAGGATGGCGCAGAAGGACAACTGCCGGAACTTTTGTCAACATTCCATGCCCCATCGCCATTTACCGGATTGAGGACTACGAAAGGATAGTACTGGCAGGAATATTGCGGCGGCTTTCCGTTCGCAGTGCACCTGCCTGCGACAATCTCAACATTGGTACTACTCGGCCCCAATATATAATACCAAAAATAGTTGGTCGAAACGCAACTGGAAGGGATATCAGAACCTATGCTTAAATCGGCTGTTGTTATGGTGGCAAGCGTGCCATTTTGCCAGTAATAAACATACGCCAGCTGCCGCATCTTATTGAAATTCGCAACCACTTCAGCCATGCGGCTCCTCTCGACCACCTTGGTGTATTGCGTATAACCCAAAGTGGCAAGGATACCTAAGATGACAATAACCACTATTAATTCCAGTAACGTGAAGGCCCTTTTCATCCTTGGCTTTTAACCATTCCTTTGGGTATCCTGCTATAGAGACTAACAGAAGGAAATATCAGTGCGGCATACCAAAACATGAAGATCCGTCGTCAGTGTAATAACAACGGAACACGCCCGAGCCGGTGCTCGGATAATAATTCATCACCACGTAATATTCCCTGGATGCATTCGGCGTCTTGCCCCCGCTGGTACACCTGCCTGCAGCCAAATACCGGAAAGATGGATCGCTGCCGCTAACCCAAGTCTTATAGTAAGTGGCGGGTGAGCAGCTGACCGCTCCTACATCGCTATTCGATATGCCATCCAGGGAACCATATTTTAGATAATATTCTGTAGCTAATTGTCGTATAGTGCCTATCATCACTTTGGCTTCAGCAACGCGGGTACTTTCTACTTGTGTCCCATACTGGCTATAGCCTAAGGTGGCCAGGATGCCCAAGATGACGATTACGACTATTAATTCAAGAAGGGTAAAGGATCTAAGCGGAGATTTTGGGGTAGGATTGGAGCCTTTATTCAACTTTGTTTACTCCTCCTTGAATCTTATTTTAAACCCTCACCTGTTTTTGTCAAGGAGTTTGGCTTATAATTTTTCTCTTGACAAATGATACTAAAGCAGTATCATATATCAGTAGGAAGGAGGGATGACCAAGATGAAGCTGATCACGCGTAATACGGATTATGCGATACGGGCGCTTATTTATATCTGCGGGAGAAAGAATAAAATAACATCGGTGAGCGAACTGGTGGCAAAAACGAAGATCCCCCGGCCTTTTTTAAGAAAGCTCCTGCAGATATTGAATAAAAAAGGGATATTGAGGTCATCTAAAGGCCAGAAAGGCGGCTTTATGCTGGCGGCAGAACCGCAGGAAATATTCCTGACTGACCTGATCAGGATTTTTCAAGGCAGCTTGAAACTCAACGAATGCCTGTTTAAAAAAGAGCCGTGCGTAAAAAAGAGCATATGTCCTTTGAATAAAGTGATACGGGATATTGAGGAGGATGTGCTGAAAAAATTAAAAGCCATTAACGTGGCTTCGCTGGCTTTCAAATTCAGGAAGCTGGGCATAAATTAGGAGGGCTAAGGTGAATTTCGGCTGTCCCGGAGCAAGGAAATTAAAACAACCGGAACCGCAGGAAATCAGATGTCCGTTCTGCGGTTATGAGCTGGAGATCTGGACGGATGAAGCTATGCTCAAGTGCCCGGCGTGCAAAAAGGAGGTAGTCCGCAAGATCGCAGCCAGCTGCCTTGACTGGTGTAAATACGCAAAGGAGTGCGTAGGGCACAGTGTGTATGAAGATTACTTGCGGAATAAAGATTATGCTCAAAAGGAAGGCGCGCAAGGTCAGGATTCAGCCGATTCAAAAAGGGTTGCATAATAAGAAAGCAGGGTATAAAATATATATCCCGCCAAAAACCATGATGGAGGTCAGGCCTGATGCTTAAACCCAAAGTAGCAATTATCGGAGCAGGCAATGTCGGCATAAGATACGCTTACAGTTTGATGATAAGCGGCTTGGCCCGCTCCATCGTTATCCTGGACCTGGATAAAGAGCGCAGCGAAGGAGAAGTTATGGACCTGGCCAGCGGCATGCCTTATATTTCTCCGGTTCATATTGCTGTGGGCGGTTACCCGGACCTTGAGGGTTGCGACCTGGTAGTCGTTACTGCCGGTAAAAAGCAAAAACCGGGCCAAACCAGGCTTGAGCTGGTTAAAGATAACGTTGAGATCTACAAAAATATCATCCCGCAGATTATCAGGTATGCCCAAAAGGCGATATTACTTATAGTGAGCAACCCCGTAGATGTTCTTTCCTATGCCGCCTATAAGATCTCCGGCAAGCCCTGGAACGAAGTCATAGGTTCAGGCACTGTCCTGGATAGCGCGCGCTTCCGTTTTCTTCTGTCCCATCATTGCAATATTGACGCCCATAATATACATGCCTATATACTGGGAGAGCACGGAGACAGCGAGTTCCCTGCTTTAAGTAAAGCCATGATCGGCGGCGTTTTTCTGGAAGAGCATTGCCCGGTATGCAACAGGTGCGATCACCAGAAAGCGGTTCGGCAGATATTTGAGGATGTCAGGGATTTTGCCTATAAGATCATCGAGAAAAAAGGCGAGACCTCCTACGGCATAGGTCTGGCCCTGGTAAGGATAACCCAGGCCGTACTTAAAGACGAAAATTCTATCCTGCCGGTTTCCTGTTTAGTGAATGGTTATTACGGGGGCAGCGACGTATATATGAGCCTGCCGGCAGTGGTAAATAAGAACGGCGTCAGAGAGATTCTGGATCTTAAGCTTAATGATGAAGAGGTAGGATATTTGAAAAAATCAGCGCAGGTAATCAGGGAAACCATAAGGGGCTCGGGGCTATGAAAGAGATAAAGGCGCGTTTAATACAGAGAATAAAGAGGACGCCTACGGTGGAGAGCTTCAGGTTCCTGCCGGAAGAGAAACTTAATTTTATCCCCGGTCAATTCACCCGGCTTATTTTTGACGGGGAAAACAGGGAAAATAAGGAATTGAACAAATACCTTTCTTTTTCCTGTTCTCCCGGCAAGGAATATGTGGAAGTTACCAAAAGGCTCAGCAGCAGCGCTTTTTCATCCAGGTTGAAGGGCCTGAAGATTGGTGGCGAAGTATCACTTGCCCCGCCTTCCGGTAACTGCATATTTAAGGACGATTATAAGAATATCGGGTTTTTGATCGGCGGCATAGGGATAACCCCGGTCATCTCCATCATTGAACATGTCATCAACCGTAAGCTGGAGACGGACATCGTTCTGGTTTATTCCAACCGCACCGATGAGGAAATAGCTTTTAAGCAGGAACTGGACCGCTGGAGGTCGCTGAACGATAAGCTGAAGATCTTTTATATGGTAACCGACTGCGAACCTAAAGATAATACCTGTATTCACGGCATGATCACCAAGGACCTGGTAAAAGAGAAAATATGCGATATGAACAAAAGGATCTTTTTTATATTCGGGCCTGCCGGTATGGTGGAGGCAATGAAGGTTTTAAGCTTTGAACTGGGTTGCGATAAAGAGAGCGTTAAGAGCGAGACGTTTGTCGGTTATTGATACCGGTTGTAACAAGAAAAGGAGGGTGAGGATATGGCTTCGATAAAAGATTTGTTTCAGACTGCGGACTGGAAGAGCGAGAAACATGTTCCGGTGATTGAGGCTGAGCCTAAAGTCAAAAAAGGAGAGAGCCTCAAGATTACCGTAAGCGTGGGCAAGGAAATAGCGCATCCCAATACCACGGAACACCACATTGCCTGGATAGAGCTTTATTTTCTGCCCAAGGGGGAAAAGCTTCCCTATCAGCTGGGCAGGTTTGAATTCAGCGCGCACGGCAGTTCAGTCCAGGGACCAAACACCAGCACCGTTTATACCCAGTCCGTAGCCAGCTGTGTTGTAAAGACCGAGAAATCCGGGACCATATTCGCATCCAGTTATTGCAATATACACGGTCTCTGGGAGAGTTCTCAGGATTTAACCGTAGAATAAAAATGGCTAATGCCGCTAAGATTGAAAAATTAGAGAGGGCTTTGGACGCGGAGCAGGCGACTGCGGTTTGCTGCGGTCGCCTGGCAGCATTGATCAAAAACGCAAGGATAAGGAAGAACTTTCTTTGTCTTTCCGAAGCCGCTAAAAATAACCAGCGCCTGCTTTATGACCGCCTCAAGGCCCTGGAAGCAAAGGGTGTTGTCCCGCAGGACAAATGCGAATACTGCAGGATAAACCCAGAGAGTTTTTCTTTAGACGGAGCCATAAATCTTGGGCTGGAAGTGACCTCTGCCGCCATAAAGATCTACAAAGGACTCCTGGCCTGCAGCCAGGGCGAGGATGATAAAAAACTGTTCGAAGGGCTGATTAAAGAAAAAAAAGGGCAATTTAATTCTTTTAAAAAAGAAAAAAAATTCATGCGGACGCAGGAAGATAAGTTCAATATGATAGATTCGTACTGTGTGTCAAAAATTATATCGCAGCTGTTGAAGTAGAAAAATAAAGCAAGGGGAAATGGCGCAACTTATCAGGAGTGATTTGGAAGAAAGGCTTAAGGCCTGGCATGGAGAGGAATGGCATACTACCAGAGGCAGGGTCATCCGGGATATAGTCTATGCGGTAGATACCGGTCTGGTTACTACTGTTTCCTTTATTGCCGGCATATCAGTTTCTTTGGTAACAAAGAACCGGATAATCTTTGCCGGTTTGGTCCAGGTGATCGCAGGGGCCCTGGCAATATTCTTCGGCTCTTACATTTCCACCAAGGCCCAGAAGCATTTTTTTGAGAACCAGATTGAGAGAGAAAAGAAAGAAATCGATACCGACCCGCAAAAAGAAACACAGGAGATAAGGGAGATCTTTGCCGGTATGGGTTTTGTCAGGGAAGAGCAGGAGATAGCGGTGAAGAGGATAACCGCGGATAAACAGAGGTGGCTTAAGTTCATGGTCCAGGAGGAAATAGGCATAAGCCCTGGATTGATCGACAACCCTTTTGAGATAGGCATTATTTCCTCCGGGTCCTTTCTTTTGGGCGCTTTGCCTGCGATTTTCCCGTTTTTTCTTTTTAAGGATGTCAGCGCGGCCTTGTTTACTTCGGCAGCCTCGGTTTTACTATTTCTTTTTATTTTAGGGGTACTCAAGACCAGGATTACCAAGATGCACTGGCTTTTCAGCGGGCTTGAAACCCTGTTGATAGGAGCTGCATCCTGCGGCTCGGGATTTTTATTGGGCAGGATAGCGGTGAAATATTTTCATTAAATTAAAAAGGAGAAAATATGCCCGGAAAGATCACCTTTAAAGGAAATCCGCTGACCCTTGTGGGCAGGGCTCTAAAGGAAGGGATGAAGGCGCCTGATTTTAGGGCCGTTACTCAGGATTTAAAGGAGGCGTGCCTTGCGGATTTTAGCGGCAAGACCAAAATAATCACCTCCTTCCCGTCTTTGGATACTCCGGTCTGCGACTTACAGGTAAAAGAATTTAATAAAAGGGCGGCAGGATTATCATCTGAGGCGGCGGTCATAGGCATAAGCAAGGACCTGCCCTTTGCCCAAAAGAGGTTCTGCGAGACTTTCGATATCAAGAATGTCGGCGTACTCTCGGATTATAAATTTTCTTCCTTTGGTATAAATTACGGGCTGCTTATTAAAGAACTGAATCTGTTAGCCAGGTCAGTCTTTATCGTGGATAAAAATGATTTTATCCGTTATATACAGGTAATCGGCGAGGTGAGCGGTCCTCCTGATTATAACGCCGCTCTTTTAAAGCTGGAAGAAGTTATCAAGAATCCGCCTCTGCCGGTAAAAGAAGATGCGCCTTCCAAATGCAAGCCCTGCGAGGCGGGTGAGCCGCCTTTGCCGGACGGAGCCGCTGAGAAATTGCTTGTCAAGTACCGCGGTTGGGAGCTGGTGGAAGGCAAGAAAATCGTCAAAGAATTTAAATTCAAGGATTTTATTGAAGCGAAATACTTTTTAGACCTGATCTCGGTTATTGCCGAAGAGCAGGGGCATCACCCTACGCTGACCTTAATCTATAATAAGCTCAAAGTCACCCTCACTACCCATGCCGCAGGCGGATTGACCCAGAACGATTTTATCATGGCCGGCCTGATAGACAGCCTGGGAGGTTAAGATGAAAAAGATAGCCGTGTTGCTGGAGGATCATTATCAGGTCCTGGAAGTCTGGTATCCGTATTTGCGGCTGCGCGAAGAAGGTTTCCAGACCGTATTTGTCGGTACAGGCAAAAAAGAATATAAAAGCAAGGAGGGTTATCCGGCTTCAGCGGAGGTTGCGATAAAAGACGTAAACATAGAGGATTTTGACGGAGTCGTTATCCCGGGAGGGTATGCCCCGGATATATTGCGCAGATACGAAGAGGTAAACAGCTTTGTCCGCCAGATGCATAAAAAGAATAAGCTGGTAGCTGCCATATGTCATGCCGGATGGGTCTTGGTTTCTGCGGGCCTGCTCAAGGGCAAAAAAGCGACCTGTTTTTCTGCGATAAAGGATGACGTCATAAACGCGGGAGCAGAATATATAGACCAGGAAGTAGTGGCGGATGGCAACTTGATCACTTCCCGTAACCCTTATGACCTGCCTGTTTTCTGCGGGGAGATAATACGTTTTCTTAAAGGCCTGCCTTAAAGCGCGGCAAGAGAAGGAGAAGCCAAATGAAGATTCAGGATAAAAAGGATAAACTGGTAATCGTTGATTTTGACGAATTTGAAGCCTACAGGATCGCCTGCAGGATAGAAGAGGAAGGCCTGCAGTTTTATGGTAAGCTTGCCGGCAGTGTTGGAGATCCCAAGATTGCTCAGACGCTGAATTTCTTGATCGGAGAAGAAAAAAACCACCTGCGTTTCTTGGAAGTTTCTTTATCAGGGTTGAGGGGTAACCGG
>JAQTNM010000005.1 GCA_028713875.1 Candidatus Omnitrophota bacterium
AACTTAGAATTGTATGGAATCATGAAGTGTGCGGCTATGCCTTTGCCGAATGTCCGGTTTATCCACTGCAGAAAATTAAGGTTTTCTTTTTCGGCAAGCCCGTTTTTACTTGCTCTGATAAAACCCAATAAGCACTCTTTGGCGATAGCAGTGGGGAGACCGTAGAAATTCCCCTGGAACGGATAGCGCGTGAATGTGCCATGAGAATAAACCCAGGCATTCCTGCGGTGCTCAACCAGATTATTCTTAAGAAGGCTCTTGACCAGGTTAAAACTGTATCTGTGCCTAAAATGCAGGAGATGCCCGTCGTAGTCAAATATGAAACCGTTTATATTTTTAGAACGGCACAGGCCTCCGACCCGCGGCTCCTTTTCAAAGACCATGGCGTCTATGCCTTTTTTTTGCAGATGCCAGGCGGCGCTTAAGCCCGCCAGCCCCGCGCCTATAACGATTACTCTCTCTTTAGCCATTGATAGCTACCCTGCTCATATTTCTGGTGATAATTAAGCCGATGAGGATTATCAAACCGATGATAACTAAACTTAAGAAAAACGTAACCTGCGTAAGCGCCACCCCGGATATAGAACAAAGCAGCCCGTAACCGAGCATAACAGAAAGGGTCCTGTACTTGGAATAACCTTTCTTTAAGAAGCGTAGCGCCATGTGATCATTGCTCTTTTTAAATATTGATTTATCTTTTTTAATACGCATGAGAATAAGAAAAGCGGTGTCGAATATGGGCAGTCCCAGGATCAGGATCGGGCTCAACAAGGCGATCTTCTTTTCCATGGGGGCATAACTTATTATTAAAGCAACCGACGCTAAAACAAAACCCAGTAAATGGCTGCCGGAATTACCCATATAAATCTTTGCCGGAGGGAGGTTGTAAATAAGAAAACTCAAAATCGCTCCGACCAGGCTTAAAGCTAAAATTATTATTTTGATATCCTGGCTTAAGATGGAAAGGAATACGAAAGCCAGGCTTATAATGGCGGCTGTGCCTCCAGCCAGGCCGTCCATGACATCCAGGTGATTAAAGGCATTCGTAATGCCCAGTACCCAAAACAAGGTTATGAGGATATTGGGAATATCTCCTATATAGACAATCTGGGTCTTTACGCCGCAAAAGATCAACAGAAAAACGGCAATAATCTGAAACGCAAATTTAGCGGCGACGGATAATTCCCAGATATCGTCAATTATCCCGGAAATAAGCATAGCGGATGCAGCCACGATTATGCCAAGCGCCTCTTTAGGGAAAATGCCTTTAATAAAAAATGCGGTTAAGGAAACCAGGATAAACGAAATCCCGATGGCTATCCCCCCGATATGCGGCACACCGTGAAAAACCAGCATATTATATTTAAAAGCCGATTTTTTAATTATAGAAAGGCAAAGAAGATTGAATAAGAATGCGCTGACAGCTATAAGCAAATAATTAATTAACATAGGCGCTATCCTTATAATTTTGCCTGATTATTAAGGCCTCATACAGATTCTGTGTCATATTGCACATATTACCGGTACTAAAATCAGCCCCTAGCGAAACTTTAGCTTTCTGACCTATCGCCTTTCGTAATTTTTCATCCCGCAATAAGGCGGTTAACCTCTCGGATATTGTTTTGGCATCACGCGGTTTCACCAAAAATCCGGTTTCTCCGTCTCTAATCACTTCTGCTATCCCCCCCGTATCGGTAGCAATTACCGGCTTGCCGCAGGACATCCCTTCTAATGCTGCTATGGGCAGGCCTTCCCACAGCGAAGTCAGGACCAAAACGTCTGCTATTGACAATATCCGTGGGATATCCCGGCGCCAGCCCAATAAGATTACCTTGCCCTTCAAATTCAATTTATTAAGCAGGTCCTCCGTGCAACGGCGTAAGATACCATCTCCGGCTAATATGAATTTTACTCCGGGAAATTCTCTGACTGTCAGAGAAGCAGCCCTTATGAAATCCTGCGGAGATTTTTGAGGTTTTAAACAGGCAACCATCGCCACTACCCGATCATCGGGAGATATCCCCAGCTCTTCTTTTATGTTTCCTTCTCCGGGGGGGGATCCGGGTTCATCTATGCCGTATCTGATAAGGGTATATTTTTTATCTGAGCCGATACCCAGTTTTAAGCCTCTGTACATGTCAGATCGCGAAACAACTATAAGCTTATCCGTAAAATCCGCTATCAGCCGCTCCAGGCAGATAAAAAAATTTTTTTTAAGGGCTGGCTGGCAATCGTTAAAGCTCCAGCCATGCACGGTATGCAAAATAATCCTGGTTCTGGCAAACCTGGCTGCCAGACGGCCCAGGACCCCGGCCTTGGAACTATGCGTATGGACAATATCTATCTTTTTCCTTTTGATAAAAACGAAGATCTCAACCAGGGCCAGGAAGTCCTTTACAGGATTTACCGCGCGCTCTAAATATCTTGATTTAGCGAGAGTCAAATCTGCTATGGCAGAAGCTTCTTGGACCAATATGCCTTCGTGCGCAGTAAACAACGAGACATTGAACTTCTCTTTATCTATCCGGCTGATGAGGCTAAGCAGCTGCTTCTGTGCCCCCCCCAGCTCCAGTTTGGTAATAACATAAAGCAGGTTGATTTTACGCATTAACTTTAGTGATATTATAAGCTCTTCAATATAAAATTCAATATAGAAAAAGCCGCTGGCGATAATTAACCTTTAGGGTCAAATCTTTAGCCAAAAATCATGTCGGGCCTTTTGTAAGCATATTTATTGGTAAAAACCAAATAAGCCAGGCGCGGTAAATCATAAAATAGCAAAGGGATGATCCTGGCCGAATACATCATCCATCCTTCATTTTTTATGATCGTATAGTAACGATTGCGCCAACACAGGTACTGTCTGAGCTTCTTATCAAAACCTGAGCTATCCCCATAATGGCTGCAGACTGCCTGCGGGCAAAATAAAGCTTTCCATCCCTGGTTCTTTGCCCGCCAGGATAAATCCACATCTTCCGCCAGAAAGAAAAATCTTTCATCAAAATAGCCTGTATCTTCCTTTAACTCCTGGAGCATTCTCATTCTATAAATTGCTGCTGCGCTACAGGCGCCAAAAATATACTTTGGCTTATTGAATTCACCGTCATCTGCTTTATCCCTATTAATATCGTAAAACCTTCTCAAAAAAGAAAGCGATATGCCGCAAGAATAAATTGTTTTTCCCCCGGCTTGCAGTATCTTAGGCTGGATCATCCCTACCCTGGCGGGTAAATCCCGTATTGCCTCCTGGATCCGGGAGATAAAATTCTTGTCTAAGACTGTGTCGCAGTCCAAGGTAAGGATCCAGTCGCCAGAAGCCCTCCCGATCCCCTGATTTCTTGCCTTGCAAGGACCAAGGTTGTGCTTATTTTGGATCAAATTAACCATGGGGTAATTTTTTCTGACGAGAGCGGCTGTGTCGTCTTGCGAGTTATTATCTACCACTATGGCCTCAAGCCCCCGATAATCCTGCGCAAATAGCGAATCCAGGCACGGTCCGATGAACCGGTTACTGTTAAAAGTAGGTATAACTACCGAGATCACCTGCATCGATTTTTACGCATCAGAGGCTTTCAAAAGGCTTTAGTATATCATGTAAACGCTTGCCCAGGACGTCAAGAGAGTAACTTTTTTCTATGGTCTTTCTAGCGTTGTTTCCCAGGCGGTTACGTAAAAGAACATCATTAACGAGCCTTTCCATCTTCCCGGAAAATTCTTCTTTCGTGCCGGCCAAAAGGCCATTCTCATCGTCCCGTATAATATGCGCGGTTTCTCCGATATTGCTGGAAACCGTAGGCCTTGCCATGGCCATATATTCAAATAACTTGGTCGGGCTTTTGGCCTGGTTAAAATTTGTCTGCCTCGCTACAGGCATAAGCCCGATATGGACTCCCGCCAAATAAGCCGGGACTGCTTCGTAGCTCATCCAGCCTCTCAATACTATATGCGCATCATTATATTTATTTACTGTTCTTTTCGCGTCATTAACATAAATCCCGTCTCCGGCAATATCAAAATAAATATTTTCATATTTTTTTCTGAGCACGCTGAAGCAAGACGCGGCAAAGTCTATATTTTCAATATACTCCCTCTTATGCAAAGTGCCGATCCAGGAAAAAATTATCCTGTCTTCAGGCGGGTCTTTTACGGGCGGGCTAAACAGATCCGTATCCACCCCCGAAGGGATATAGTGCACTTTTTTGTTAAATTGCAGCAGAAACCTCTCCAGGAACCTGCTTGCCGCAATACAGAAGATGCTTCTTTTTGCAAAAATCCCGGTCAAATAATGCGCTTTGGACGAAGGATAAATGCCCAGATAATACCGGGGGTTCTGGCGCATCTCCCAATCGTCAAGGTCAAGGATAAATCTATTCTTGTTTAATATATGCGCCAGATAAGGAGCAAAAGAATGATAGTTAAATCTCTGTATGTAGAAAACAGCCTTTTTATCATTTAGTAGCAACCTGAACGCCCTGTGATTGAGCTTTATCTTTTCTCCAAGGCTCAAGCAGGATTCTTCTTCTCCGTCTTTAGCTCCCAGGGTATCGGAAAAGGACAATACTTCGGCATCCATGCCGCATTTCTTTAGTTCCCGGGAAAAGTTATAACAGCGGATCCTCGCCCCTGGGAGCCGGTATCCTTCGCGGGTGATAAAGATTATTTTCATAACGTTAAGGCTTCCTGCCCACGGATTATACTATCTGATGTAAAATTAACTGCCTCTTTCTTTATATATCATGGCTTTAGTATCATCAGGCAAAGGATATTCTTTGATTAATTCATATTTATCAAATAAGGTTCTCTTAAATCCATCCGTCTCGTTCATCTCTTTAAGTATATTCATGTTTAATTTAACGGCTTGCGACAGGGATTGTTCGGCCGACGCCTCATTAATCGGGGTATTGATAATGACGTAATCGAATTTTAACGGTCTCGGAGAAGGGGGGCTTCTATCATTGCCTCTTGGCTCTATAAAGAATTTGTAATCCATAAGAAGGTTATAATACTGGAAAGAAAAACAGCTGAATTCCTGCTGGGTACCCAGTATTAAAATTGTCGGTTTTATAATACGGCTGTCCTCTTTGATTAAAAAAAGTGTTTTTTTGATCTTCCAATCCTCGGCATCGGGGGCATAAAAAAATTTCCTTTCCCATTCATCCCGCGGAATATTGTCCGTATTAAGAGTTAAGCTGAATTTTGATCCGGGGCTTAAATATAGTTTCAATTTATACAATACATCCAACTTACCAAAATCGACAAAAGAATGCAGGTGGCAACCCAGACCGTACAAAATGATCGAAGAAACAAAAATGTAACGAGCTATTCTGTTTTCACAAGTAAGTACGCCCAGGCCGATGACAATAGCTATGGCGGGGAGCACCGGCATTATATGCGACGGGGAGCTAGGCGTTGCCATAAGGACCAGGCAGGGGATTGATATCCATAAAAGTAAAAATAATGCATAAAACGCCCTTTCCCTGATCCCGGATGACCGTCTTATACTCTTGATGATCCGGTAAGTTAAAATTGCTCCGGATATAATAAACAAGAGGGAATAAAATAAGCTGATAAATGCGTTGATTATAACCAGGAGGGGGTAAGAAAATCTTTGTAATAAAGGCGCTCTTAACAAAAGGGCGGACGATTGTCCCGATGCAATTTCTCCGCGGATAGTGAAGAGGCGTCCGATAATATCTTGCCAGCTTACCGAATACCAGAAAAAAGAAATTAATATACCCAGCGATATTGCTATAACCAAATTAGCAAAAATACGCTTATTAATAGACATCTTTTTAGTGCCTATAACAAAAAGGCGGGTGCCGCTCAAATAGAGGAAAAATGGGCCGGCCATAGTAACCGGGAATTCCCACTTAGTCAGCGCAGCCAGGCCTAGAAAAATACCAAATAATACGGAATATTTTATGCTTCTAAAAAAATCCGTATTTAACAAAAAGTAGAAGCTGGCGGCTATGATGCACATTAAATTGAACTCAGAATATACCTCTCTGGATAGGCTGATGACGCCCGGGAAAGAAGAAAAGATAAAAGCGGCTAAAAGCCCGGCTTTTTCATTAAGCATCTTTTTCCCGATGCCATATATAGAAGCCAACGCTATAGCTAAATACAGCATATTGACCATCGTTTCTAACCCGGAATGCGGCCCAAATAATAAATAGAAAAACGCGTAAGAGACCGGCACTAGCGGAGGATAAATATAAAAAGTGTCATGCACAAAGCGGTTAAAGCTGGCCAGGAAAGCCCGGGCCAAAGGCAGGTATTCTAACTTAAAGGTGAAATTCTGGAGAGGCGTACGATTATTTGTTATATCCAAATAAAGATTAATCCCGGGTAATAAATCCTGCAGGCAGTTTCCTACGGGGGGCAGTTTATTATTTTTAAGCCAGATGAAATTACTTAAGGCTGTTAGCAATATTATTATAAGCAGAAGGACAAAGTATCTGTTCGCCTTTGCCGGAATATATTTCGGATAATTTTTAAAATGGTGCGTCAATGTCATGTTCTTAAGTATTGCCGTCTTTGGCCTGATTGACAATCAAATCCGCTAAAAGCCCGCAGGTCAAAATAATGACTGCGCTTAATAAGATGACAGCGTCTGACTCTTGCATGCGGTGCAGCGGAGAAGCAATTATGCTATGCGCTATCTTGAGACCCCCGATCGCAAAAAGCAGAAGGCTCAAAAGTAAAAGTACCCTGAGCGGGTTAAAATACATGGCTATCCTTATAATCGTAAAGAGAAAATCTTTGGTATCACCGAATATCTTGAATTTGGATTTACCAGTTCTTTTATAATAATCCACGGGTATGTATTTAATGCGGCGCCCGTTGCATAAAAAACTCAAAGTCATTGTAGAAACACAGGAAAACCCGTTAGGTATCAAATACAGGTATTTCAAAAGTACGTCCTTTTTAAGCGCCCTGAGCCCTGAGTTCAAATCGGGTATCTTTTGTTTTGCCAAGAAAGACGCCAGTTTAAACATAACCCACTTTACCGGCTGGCGCAGCATCCGCAAGGCTCCCTGTTCGCTGGTTCGGGCCCCGATAACCTGGTCATATTCGGGAATATACTTTAATAATTCGGGAATGCTCCCGGCAGGATATGTCCCGTCGCTATCCAGCATAACAATAATTTCCCCGGAACAGCGTAAAATACCCGTCTTTCTGGCTGCGCCTACACCCTTATTAATATCGTGCTGAAGAAGCATTACGCCCCGGGACCTGGCTATCTCGGCGGTCCGATCGACAGAAGCGTCATCCACCACGATAATCTCAAAATCATACCCCCCCTGCTTCATCGTGGAGTTTACATCATCAATAACCTTGCCGATTGCCTCTTCTTCATTATATGCTGGCAGAATGACGCTGATTTTACTTTTCACTATTTAGCCTCCTTGAACAAAGGGTGGTTGAAAATAGAAACCGGCCTTTTTTCTTCTTTCTCAATGGGTGAAATGACTTTATCGTAATATTCCTTATCAAAAGCGTGTTTGCACATACGGCTGTATTTCTTCAGATGTTCCGTATTAAGCATGCGCCTATATATGTTTTTTAAAGGCTCCTTCAACACGTTACCGTAACTAATCTGGACGAGGGGGCAGGTCAATACGTCTCCGTATGCGGTAATATGGATCCTCTCCTTACCGGCAGGACACTCTCTTTTGCCGGAAAAATTTATTGATGAATCGTGGCGGACATGAGGAAAACGCATGAATTCATCAAATATCGCCATGTCTTGCAATTGAAGCTTCTTATCAAAACTACCGTGCCATTTCCCTTCGCTGGATGCGGTATTTAATACCAGAAATACCCGTTCTTGCCGGCTGAAATCTATTAATTTCTTTATTTCGGGTATATTGCCGTGGTAAAGAACTGCGTTCAGGCAAACATTGAGGTTTAACGCTTTTGCCTGACGTATGGCTTCCATCACTTTAGTCAAATTCCCCTCTATGCCGGTCATCGTATCGTGCTTGTGGGCATCGGTGCTTTCTATGCTCAATTGTAAAGTATCCAACCCTGCTTTTTTCAGCTCCCTCAGTTTGTCTTTTGTTATATTCAGGCCGTTGCTGACAAGCGAGACTAAAAAATGCTGGGGGTCTAAATTCCTGATAATCTGGCATACCTCGTTAAAATCTCTCAGGAGAGGCTCTCCGCCCGTAAGGTTCACGTGTATAACTCCCAGCTCCACGCATTGCCTCCAGATGTCTTTTATCTGTTCCACGCTTAAAAACGGACCCCCTCTTTTATATAATTGGTATGCTGAACAGAAAACACACTTATAGTGGCAATCTCCCGTAATGGCCAGGTCAACCGTCCTTAATACGTCCTGCCGTAGAATTATCTTCCTAAAATATCCATTAATAACGCGGGGAATAACTAAAGGCTTATATTTTAAGAATGCCAAGTGCCTGAATATTGATTTGATATAAGAGGATTCTGTCATTAAATTGTAAAATTAGAAAATGCTGCTTATCAGGATTTTTTGTCTAATTTTCCTTACGACGTAATTCTGAATTTATAATGGTGCTAAGTGTACTGGTCAGTTTATTCGAAATATACTCGTGCCCTTTATAATTAACGTGACCGGATACCATAACTTCTTTCCATTCATCGGGGGTTATGTTTTCCTTGAAGTAACCGAAGCAATCTACATAAATAGCGTTGATTTTTTGGGCGATTTTTCCCAGCCGTGCGTTAGTATCCAGATATATTCTGTCTAAATGAGGGTAATTCATAATAATGATTATTATCCCGTTTTGATCGCATAACAATTTTAAATCAGTTAAATTCTGCTCCGTAATTTTTAACCTTAAAGCCCTGTCTTTATAAACCCTGACATCGATGTCTTTTGTTATAAGATACGGCTTAAACATATTCTTATCTATTAAATATCTGTGCATTCCTTCTTGATCGCCTCCAAAAGCTTGCAGCATAAGGCTATAAAACTCATTATAATCCGTTACCCCTTCTTTATAATTTTTGAGCAAATATTCTTTTCTTTCTTCAAAATTGAATTTAGATTTACTCGCCGTATTTAAAAAGCCCTGGGCATATTCGCTCGTCACAGAATAGGGATTGGCGCCGTAATGCATTTTCATTTCTTTCGGCTTATAAAATAAATTATACCTGGTTAACCTGACTAATTTTATAACTCTGGATTTTTCAAGATTGTTAATGATGCACTCTTTAAAACCCCCTCCGCTATAGGTGTCAATAACAATTTCATTACTGATACGCCTGGCAGCTGTCATCATATCCTGCCTATTCCAAAAATCATTGAATCCGGTCATAACTATAAGTATACGCGGCCTGACATCATGATAATGATCCAGAAATTGGTGTATCGCCTGTGATGAATTTGTAGAACTCCAAGCAAAATTATATCCCTGGATATTTTTATCTGGGAAAATTTTCTGCAACTTTTGTATCGTTAAATCGGCATAGCCAGATCGCTTTTCAGCTACCGCATCGAATCCCTGCGTCCAAGAATCGCCTATGAACATTATGCGTAAAGAACTTTCCTTAAAAAGAGACGGGGTTTTTATCCGATTTCCCCACCTGACATATAAACTGCCGACCTGCAATAATAATTCAAGGCTTATTAAAACTACAATTGCAAAAATGATAATTTTAAAGATGTTTTTCAGCACTCTATTAATTACGGCATTCTCGGGCAATAAATATTTACCCCATCAACAGAAAGTGTCATGCCATCGGGAAAAAACCAGAAGCCCCCAAATCTTAAAGGCATTATTACTTTTTTTCTTAAAATGGGCCTCTAAAATTTTGTCTATGCTGCCTTTTTTAAAAAACCCTGAATTCATGACCTTGGCGTCATTAAGTACCTCTGTGATATAGCCCCTTAAATCCGAATGGAACCATTTGGCTAAGGGGACATGCCAGCCGGATTTCTTCCTTCTGATAATTTGCTGCGGCAGGCGATGGCGCATCGCTTTTTTTAAGAGGTACTTCAACTGCCCGTTTTTCATTCTTAATTCAGGCGGAACTCTCGCCATAAACTCTACCAGTTCATGGTCAAGAAAGGGAACCCGCACTTCTAAAGAATGAGCCATGCTCATCGCGTCTACCCGGATTAAATTATTGTCCGTAAGCCAGACTTTCAGGTCAGCATACATGAATTTATTAAACGGATGGATGTTTTTATCAAAACAGTTGTCGTAGCGCCGGGAATAAACAGGATATGAATCCATGCTCGTCATTTCCCGGAGGACGTCTTCTGAAAATAATTCCTTCTTTTCATCGTCGGTAAATATCGTCCTCCACCAGTAATGGGCCTTGCCAGCGGGAAAACGCGCCCCTTCAATAAATTTTTTGGCCCTATATTCAAAACTCAGCTTTTCGTAAGAAACGGGCAATAGGCCTACCGTTTTTTCAATAACGGACTTCCTGATAAAAGCGGGGATCATGCGGTAGTATTTTAAATATGTATCCGCCAGGTAGGTAGGGTATCCGGAGAATAACTCATCTCCGCCGTCTCCGGATATGCAAACTGTTACCTGTTCCCTGGCCAGCTTCGCAATGCAGTATAAGGGCAGCATGGCAGGGTCGGCTAAAAGATTATCCGCATGCCAGACTATCTTCGGCAGATCCCGGATTAAATCATCTGGCCCGCAAAGCACATTATGGTGCTTTGTGCCGAAAGCCCCTGCCGCAAGGTCTGCAAAATATGTTTCATCATAGGAATCTTCCTGGAAGCCTACGGAGAAGGTCTTTAAATTTTCCCCGCAGGATTCCGTTATCAGGGAAACCAAAGCACTGGAATCCAGGCCGCCGCTTAAAAAAGCGCCCAGCGGGACGTCGCTTTTAAGCATACGGTGGGTGGTCTTCTTCAGCAGATATTCTAATTGATCAACAATAGCATCCTCTCTATCTGTAAAATATCCGTCAAAATGGATATCCCAATATTTTTTAACCTTCACTCCTTCTTTCGTAATCACGAGATAATGCCCGGCTAAAAGCTGTTTTGTATCTTTAAACACGGTAGCCGGTGCAGGTATATAATTAAGCGAAAAAAAACAAGAGAGTGCGTCAAGGTCGAGTTTTTGCTCAAACCCGGGGACATTTATGATCGCCTTGAGTTCCGAAGCAAATATGAAATTGTTGTTTTTGCTGTAATAGTAAAGGGGCTTGACCCCTAAGCGGTCCCTGGCAATAAATAATGTTTTAGTCCGGATGTCTAAAACAGCGAAGGCGAACATCCCGCTTAAATCGTCAAGACACTTTTCTTTTTTCTCTTCATATAGATGCACAATTACCTCTGTATCGCTGTCAGTAGAAAAAACATGCCCCCTCTTTATCAATTCCGACCTTAAATCAAGGTAATTATATATCTCTCCGTTCAAAATTACCCAGAGCGTCTTATCCTCATTGGGGATAGGCTGATTTCCTCTGGTCAGATCTATAACGCTCAATCTGCGCATCCCCAGGCCGATATTGCCCTCCAGGATGTAGCCTTTGTCATCAGGCCCCCGGTGCCGGATACTCTCGCACATAGAGACGATAGCATCCCTTTCTATATTTTTGGTCTCATCACGCACATAAATACCGGCTATGCCGCACATATCTTTAACTTTCTGGCTTTGCGATTACAACTAACGACTGACCAAAACAAGGACGAAATATGCTTTCCAGTTTCTTAAGCGGATTGACCAGATAACGGTCAAAAAACACTGCCTGTTCTTTAACAAGAAAGTCTTTGGTCGGAGTATTTCTTAGAACTCTTCCGTTTAAGAACCAGCCGAAAAATCCCGCCATATTCATATAAAAATGGACCTTTATGGAAAATTTAGTCTTCAGGAGCTTATCTTTTATATCCTTGCGGTCGTAGCGCCGGAAATGGCCCACTGCCTTATCCCATCTGCTATAAAGACATTGAAATGCCGGAAGCACGAGTATAAGGTTGCCTTTTTTGTTCAATATAGCATTAATGTTTTCAAGGGCTTTTATGTCATCCCGAACATGCTCCAGGACATTATTACAGATGACCGTATCAATATTATATGGGAAGACCAGCTGCGTAAAATTATCGTCCTGGATATCGCTTTTAAAGACATGCAGGTTGGCATATGAACTGTATTCTTTGCGTAAATCATCGATAAAAGCGTCCAAAATATCCGTGGTAATAATTAATTCTTTATTCAAAAGATAAGGCAAAAAATTGCCCATTCCGGCACCGACATCAATGACTCTATCTCCTATGTAAGGACGGATGTTGTCAAATATCCATTTGTTATAGTTTACGGTCATGGAATTGTCTTTCTGCGCCTTAATTATCTCTTTGCACATTTTAAATAAATGATTATTGCTGATCCGCTTGTTTAAAGTATTCTTTCAATATGCTTTTTGCGACATTTCCGGCCAAAATGCGGTTGCCCCTGGAGGTGCAATGTCCGAAAGAAACCCCGAATCGGTCGGTAAACAATTCTTCGTAAGGTAAATCTTTGAGCGCGCCCTTAAACACCGTTCCGTTATCGACAAAGATAACGTTGTCTTCGCCCTTATAAATGCCCTTTAACGGCTTGATGTCAAGAGTAGGGTATTGTACGCAAACCAGCGGTATGCCTCTATCATCCAAAATTTCCTTTAGCTTTTTATAATTGGGAATTGTAAAACGCTGAACGCACTCCTCAATTGCTCTATCTCTTTTATCTGCATAATATCTATAATAATTTTGTTGACCGGCATCAGCTATTATCTGCTTATATAAAATTATCAATTCGTTATATCCCATGCCTTTCAGAGGGGATGTTTTTATAAATTTTTTAATGGATTCTTCTGCTTCACGGTATTTTCCCGAATCCTGATAAATTAGCCATAACTGCGCCCAAAAGAAATGTACCGTAGGGTCAATGGCAATGGCTTTTTTCGCCGCTTCTGCTGCTTCCGAATACCGCTTCTGACTCCTCAAACACCGCGCAAGGTCCCCATACGTAAAACAGTGACCGGGATCCAGCTCTATGGATTTTTTATATGCTGCCTCTGCTTCCAAAAGCTTGCCTTTAGATTCAAGGATATTAGCTAATAACCCGTAAGAGATGGGATCCTGGGGCTTGAGCTTTATGGCTTTACGGCATAATGATTCCGCGTTCAGGAGATCGCCTTTGTCGTAATAGAAATGTGACAATTTCAAATAACCGTCAGGATCATCCGTTTTTAATTCTATCTCTTTTTTCAGGTCCGCTTCACTCGGAAAATCCTTTTCGTATGGAGAAGAAACTCCTTTGCCATGATCGAATCTTGAAAAATCATTCTGCAAAGCAGCGTCCTGGCTCTTAACAACCGGGTCTGGCTTTTTAAATTCATTAAACTTGGCTTTTATATGCAACAAAACCAGCCTGATCAATTTATATACTTTAAAAGTCTTGAAAAACGGCGGGGACCCCCGGAAAGACAGATCTTCAGAAGGCATATGGGCATTGCAATCGTTTATTCCCATCATCGCTATAACCATGTCTGGCTTATATTTCTCTATGTTTTTTTCCGCGTCCCGCAGTATGGTTATCGTATTCGAACTGCCGCGCCCCTTGTTGACCACAATGAATTTCATCCTTGTGTTTGACCGGTTCAGTATCTCCTCAAGCTGCGCCGGGTATGAATTAATCCCGCCCAAGGCGGTGGTAGATTCGCCTAAACACATAATGCGGAATGTACCCTTTTGCTTGATGGCTTTAAGGTTCCTGGATTCCTGTAAAGACAACATGATAAATCCGCTTATGCGCAGCGCGGCCTCAAGCAGGACGAAAAACAAGAATAGGCCGAATACTATTAACCCTATTTTCTTTAAAAAAGGGGTTTGCGCCTGTTGCAAGTTTTTTCTGTGCAAGAATATCCCCATCTCCTGTTATAGAATCAGATGATTTTTCTCAACGTTTTTAAACCGTGGCGAAAGTAATTCCAGAACACCTTGGGAGAATCTGCTCCTCCCAGCGTTTTAAGAATATAACCGGGTCTGAAATAGAATTTTCTTAATGCCGTTTTTCTTAATTTTAATAATTCTCTATTTGTCAGAAAAAAGGTGTCCATTGCTGCCTCTGAATATGCCTTGGCATCTTTTGTCTCTTTAATAAGGCCGGCTTCTAAGGCGATCTTCTCCAGTTCAGTCCCGGGAAAAGGATAGGGCAGGAAAAAATCGGCAAAATCCGGGTCTAACTCTGCTGCAAACTTGACCGAATCGTTTATGGTCTGGCGGTTATCCCAGGGAAAGCCGATTATAAAATAAGCGTATGTTTTGATGCCGTATTCTTTACATAACCTGACCGCCTCTCTGGATTGCTTTAAGGTAATGCCCTTTTTTATCCTTTCCAGTATCTCTTGGTTGCCGCTCTCTATCCCTAATCCTACGGCCCAGCATCCTGCTTTTTTCATCCGGGATATACGCTCTCTGTCTAAAGTGTCCACGCGGCTGTTGCAAATCCAGTTAATGCCTAATTTGCGCTCAATGATGCCCTCGCATAATTCTAAAACCCACTCCTTATTCCAGGTGAAGGTATCGGATTTGAAATGAAAATTACGGATATTATATTTATCAATGCATTCTTTTATTTCGCCAACGATGGAACCGGTGCTGCGATTGCGTATTTTTTTACCCGCGACCTCGCCCACCAGACAAAAAATACAGTTGCCCGGGCAACCGCGACTGGTCTCGATTACCGCCATCGGTTCAGCAGTATCGGGGCGGGCGTATAACCGGTTCTTTACCAAATGTCTGGCAGGCAGGGGCAGCTGCGCTAAATCTTCTAAAAATGGCCTATCCTGATTCCGTCTTATGCCCCGGTTATCGCGATAGGTAATTCCGGCGATGCCGGAACGATCCGGGTTTATTAATATTTCTTTAATCACTGCTTCATTTTCTCCGCGTATAATAATATCTAAATCTCCGAATTCCTCAAGGATATGGCAATCGCGTACTAAAAAGTGCGCGCCCTTGGCAATCGTTAATACCCCGGGCTTTATCTCTTTAGCTATCCTGCAGGATATTAAATCGTGCCTTAAAGTAGGGGTGGTTACGCTTAAAATCAACAGGTCCGGGTTAAAATCGCAAAAATCCTCCTTAAAATCAGGCCAGCTGCCTCCTTCAATCGGATAATCTTTGATTTTACACTCTGCGCCCACTTCTTCGAGGCTGGAGGCCATCATCATCAGGTCCATGGGCGGTCTGGACACAGAAACCGTGAAATCGCCCACAGAGCTCTGACATCTGTCTTCTCTTACATATAATCCGGTGGGTGGATTTATAAGAAACGCTTTCATATGCTTTAAGTTTTTAACAGGTTGCCGAATAAGCGGAACCCGTATTTGAAATAATTTAATACGGCGCCCGCAGAGTTTATTCCCCTCATTCTTCTAAAGATATAACCTGGCCTGGCGTAGAATGAACACAATATCTTTTTTCTTAATTTTTTTAATTCGGCCGTAGATAGATAAAATGACTTTACGGCGGGATTACTATAATTATGTCCGCCAAGGCTGTCTTCGCTGAAGAGTCCATTTTCCCTGGCCAAGGTATAAAATTCCGTTCCCGGAAGCGGATAGGCTATATTTACTTCTATAAAAGAAGCCCGGCTATGCTTGACAAATCTGATGGTATCGTTTACCGTTTTTTTCGTCTCCCAGGGCAGACCTATCACAAAAATGAGAAAGCTCTTTATACCGTATTTTTCACATAAACCTACCGCCTTCTCGATTTGCTCTACGGTAACGCCCTTCTTCATTTTATCAAGCATGGCCTGGCTTGCGCTTTCAGCGCCAAGGCCGATTACAAAACAGCCTGCCCTCTTCATCTGGGATATTCTTTCTTCGTCTAAGGTATCCACGCGGCTATTGGCGCCCCATCTAATCTTTATGTTTCTTTTTATGATTTCTGCGCAAAACCGTATCACCCACTCTTTATGCCAAGTAAAAGTGTCGGCGCTAAAGAAAAAATTTCTTATGCCGTATTTCTCTATGCATTCTTCTATCTCATCCACAACCGGACCGACAGATCTTGATCTTATGCTGCTTCCGCCGACTAACTCGGCAGCGCAGAAAATGCACTGGCCGGGGCATCCTCTGCCTGTAGTAATAAACGCAATCGGCTCGGAGGTATCAGGGGTAATATAGAGACGATTATTTAACAGATCCCTGGCCGGAAAAGGCAGGTCATCCAGGTTTTCCAATAAAGGCCTGTCGGCGTTCCGGATAATTTCTTTGCCCCTCCTGAATGTTATGCCTAAAACTTTTGAATAGTCTTGCGCCTGCATTAGCTCACTAATGGTGATTTCCGGTTCTCCGCGTATCACCACATCAAGGTCTCCAAATCTCTCTAGTATTTGCCTGTCAAAAATAAAGAAATGCGCTCCTTTCGCTATCGTTCTGACCAGGGGATTTATTTCTTTTGCTAATTTGCAGACCCGCAGATCTTCATAGACTGTAGGCGTAGTCACTCCGATAACCACTACATCCGGCATAAAGTCTGATAAATCCCGTTTAACCTCTTCCCATCCCAGCCTTTCCATTGAATAATCTTTGATTCTGCTTTCTGCCCCTATTTTATTTAAGACTGCAGCCATATATGCCAAGTCCATAGGGGGACGCGCATCTTCGGCAACCCGCGTATCTACCGGAGCCTGGCACCGGTCGCTGCGCATGTAGCGGCCGGTGGGAGGAACAATAAAAAATACTTTCATAATTGCTCCAGCTTATAATTACGCTTATACCATAAAATTGCCCTTTAAGTCTTCTGCTTTTGAATGATCTTGTAGACCAGCATTTTGGTGTTGGAGCAAGGGCAAAGATATTCTTTGATTAAAGAATAATTGCTGAAGAAAGCACCGGAAAACTTATCAACATCGTGGTAAAGCGGATATTCCCAGATATTGCAAGTAAAGTAAATTGCATTTTTGAGCTGATCCCGATCCAAATATTGTCCTCCTGCTATAAGGTCCACGATCACATAATCAAATCCTTCGGTAAGAGCCTGATGGGGGACGCGGTCATTGCCCCAGGGCTCAATAAAAAGTTTATGCCCGGTGATAATATTATAATACTGGAACTGAAAAGACTGGGATTCTTCATCGGGGGACAAGACGATAACAACCGGCTTATGGTCAAGGCTGCTGCTGTCTGTTTTGATAAAATTAAGTATTTCTTTTATGTTCTTGCAATCCTCTTTCGGAGTCCCGAAGCGGGCGTCTACGTTCCAGTCATCGCGCAGGGCAAATCCGGTGGAAGCGGTAAAAGAAAGTTTCCCCTGCCGATCAAGGGTTATTCTATAGTTGTATAATCTGTTAAGCGGCTTATGCCTAAACAGGTCTGTGAATGAGCTTAAGTGTATGGCAAGCCCGAACAATAAAGCTAGGGAGGTCAAGAAAACCCTGGCTATCTTTTTTTTAAGCGCAAAAATTCCGGCGCTTATAATGATCGCCAGGGGAGGAAGGATAGGCATGATATGCGAAGGAGCCAGAACCCTGAATGAGGAAAACAAAAGATATGCGACGATGACCCAGGAGGACAGAAATAAAGCATAGAAAACGGAGTCGTTCTTTATGGAAAAGGTTATTTTGGATTTTATCAGCTTAAGCAGCAAGATTAATGCCGACACGGCCAGCAATAAAGAATAAAACAGCCTGAGGAAGGTGTTGACGATAACAAAAAAATAAAAGGTAATTCTCTTCAAGAAATACAGGTTGGAAAAGTAAGCAGCTTCTGCGGGCCAGACTTTATCTTTTACTTCAAATATGCGGTTGAGGATATCTTTAAAACTTACATAATACCAGAAGAAGGAGATTAAGAATCCGATAAAAAAGGCGAGGAAGATGTTTTTTACGATTATTCTCCGTTCAGGAGGAGTGACGGTAGCAAAAGACTTCCATAAAAAGATTAAAAAGGGGGCGGCGATAGTAAAGGGGAATTCCCATTTTGTAAGCGCGGTCAAACCCAAGGCTATCCCTAGCAGCATGGAATACTTCCTGTTTTTGAAATAATCGGTCTTTAATAAAAAGTAAAGCGATGCCGCTATCATGCACATGAGGATGAACTCCGAGTATATTCTTCGCGACATGCTTATCAGGCCGGGGAAAGAAGAAAAGATAAAAGCGGCCAGGAGCCCTGTTTTTTCATTAAATATTTTCTTTGCGATGCCGTAAATCGAAAAGAGGGCCAGGGCCAGATATATGGAATTTACCATGACTTCCATCTCGGAGTTGACGCCGAATATAAAATAGGTCAATGAATATGATACGGTAGCCAGCAGGCTGGAAAGATGAAAGTAATACCCGATATAATTTCCCAGGGTGGTCACGAAGCTTTTAAGCAGAGCAAAAGAACTGAATATCATGAGCAGATCGTGCAGGGAAAAATGTAATTCTTTCAGGGAAAAGTAAAAGCTGGGGGCAGGCAGCAGATCGGTCAGGCCATTGCCAATCGGCGCCCTTTTGTCTGCCAGTATCCATATAAGGTTAATCAGGAAGACAGAGGCAACCAGAAGGATTAAAACCAGAAGATATTTACTCGTCCCCGGCTTGCTTTTTATTTTCATAAGCGCTGCCTGTTTTTCATTTAAGCCTTTCTTGGGTAATCATAGACTCTACGCCATAAAACTGCCCTTTAACTCTTCTTTTTTGGGATTATTTTATAGACCAGTATTTTGGTGTTGGAGCAAGGGCAAAGATATTCTTTGATTAAAGAATAATTGCTGAAGAAATTTTTAGAAAATTCATTGATAGTGTCGGCATCCATATGATTAGGGAGACTGCAAGTTAAATAAACCAAACTTTTAAGCTCATCCTGGCTCGGATGTGTCCCGATACCCAAATTATCAATAACAACATAATCAAACTCTCCGGTAAGAGCCTGATGGGGGACGCGGTCATTGCCCCAGGGCTCAATAAAAAGTTTATGCCCGGTGATAATATTATAATATTTGAA
>JAQTNM010000006.1 GCA_028713875.1 Candidatus Omnitrophota bacterium
GCCACAATTTAAGCAGGTGTTTCAAAAATAAAGAGCTTACTTTTAGTATCCTGGGCAAAGTTTGCAGCCGCAATTGCCGCTTCTGCGGCGTAGAAAAATCAGGCAGTTTAAATTTAAGCGTTGATGAAGAGGAGCCGTCAAGGATAGCGGGGCTGATCCGGAACCTGGGTATTAACTATGCCGTAATTACTTCGGTTACCCGGGATGACCTTACTGACGGCGGAGCAGGGCATTTTGCCAGGACAATAGAGTGCATCCGCGCCGTTAGCCGGGGAGTAAAAACAGAAGTATTGATACCTGATTTTAAGGCTGATGGCTCAAGCATCAAAACCATAACCGACTCCGGAGCGGACGTCATAGCGCATAATATTGAGACAGTCAGGCGACTGCACCGGCGATTAAAGCCGGATTCAGATTATGATGTTTCTTTAAGGGTATTGCGCAAGATCAAAGAAAATAATCCTGAAGCAGTCACCAAGTCTTCGTTTCTTTTAGGTTTAGGCGAGACCAGGGATGAGGTGGTAGGCGCGATGCGTGATCTCAAAGAGGGGCTTTGCGACATTTTAACATTAGGCCAGTATCTTGCGCCCAGCCCCCGGCACTATCCCGTACAAGATTTTATCCGTCCGCAAGTTTTCGCAGAATACCGCGATATCGGCATAAGTCTTGGCTTTAGGTCGGTCTTATCAGGGCCGCTGGTCCGCAGTTCATATAAAGCGAGTCAACTCTATAAAGAGGTCTCTTTATGCATGATGTAATTATCATCGGATCCGGCCCTGCGGGCCTGACCGCGGCTCTTTATTGCGCCAGGTTCGGGCTTAAGACCATGATCTTGGAGAAGATGGTTGCCGGAGGCCAGATACTTTTATCAGAGAGGATAGAGAATTTCCCCGGATTTTTCGGCGGCATATCCACCCAGGAACTGATCGAAAGGATGAAAAGGCAGATTGAAGAACTGAAGGTGGGCATTGAGATAGACCAGGCGCAGGAGATAATCCCCGAGAAACATTTACAGAGCCATTTTTTTAACGTAAGGGGAAAATATAATTCCTATACAGCCAGCTCAATTATCATTGCCAGCGGAGCCAGCCCCAGAAAGCTCAATGTGAAAGGCGAGGATAAGTTTATCGGCAGAGGCGTTTCTTATTGCGGCACCTGCGACGGTCCTTTATTCAAAGGCAAGGAGGTCGTGGTCATAGGCGGGGGCAATACCGCTATTGAGGAAGCCCTGTTTTTAACCAATTATGCCGCCAAGGTAAGTATTATCCACCGCAGGCAGCAGTTTCGCGCTGCGAAAATTTTAGAGGAGAAAGCCAGGGCCAACCCTAAGATAAATTTTATTCTAGACAGCGTCATTGACGAGATAACCGGGCAGGACAAACCCGAGGCAGTAGTAATCAGGAATGTAAAAACAAATTCTACCAGCTGTTTTAGCTGCCAGGGCGTATTCATATTCGTGGGCATAGAGCCGAATACCGGTTTTGTAAAAAACCTGTTGAATATTGACGAATCGGGATTTATAATGACTGACCAATCCCTGCATACTTCCAAAGAAGGGGTATTTGCCTGCGGAGATTGTCTGAAGAAAGGCCTTTATCAGGTCATAAATGCCTGCGGGGAAGGGGCGTTGGCCGCGGATTCTGCTCATAAATATCTTTTAAGCCGGGTTAAATAAAATGGATAAATTTCCCACTCACAATAAAAAGCTGGCAGACTGGGTTAAGAGGATGTATAGGCTCTGCCAGCCGGACGATATAGTCTGGATAGACGGTTCCGAAGACCAGAAAAAAAAGCTTCAGGATGAATGCCTGGCGCAGGGAGAGCTGATCCTGCTCAATCAGCAGAAGCTTCCGGGGTGTTTTTTGCACCGCACCAGCCCCGATGATGTTGCCCGCACCGAACACCTTACTTATATCTGCACCAGAAAAAAACGCGATGCCGGCCCTACCAACAACTGGATGTCTCCCCAGGCTGCTTACAGGAAGGCCAGGTCTTTTTTTAAAGGGGCAATGAAAGGCAGGACTATGTATGTCATACCTTTCTCAATGGGCCCGGTGGGTTCGCCTTTCAGCAAGATCGGCGTGGAGCTGACTGATTCCAAGTATGTGGTTTTGAATATGCTTATTATGACCCGCGCGGGAGCGGCTGTCCTGGACCAATTGGAAAAAGGAGTTGACTTTACGCGCTGCCTGCACTCCAAGGCAGAGCTGGATATCAATAAGAGGCTGATCCTGCATTTCCCCGAAGACAATACTATCTGGAGCGTAGGTTCAGGTTATGGAGGCAATGTGCTTTTGGGCAAAAAATGCCTGTCGCTGCGCATTGCCAGCTCCATGGGCAGGAAAGAAAACTGGCTTGCGGAACACATGTTGATTATGGGCATTGAAGAGCCTAACGGCCACATAGAATATATTGCCGCGGCATTCCCCAGCGCCTGCGGGAAAACCAACCTGGCCATGCTCCCGCCTCCCGAAGGGCTTAAGAGGAAGGGTTATCGCATCTGGACTGTGGGCGATGATATTGCCTGGATGCGCATAGACAGCGACGGTTCGCTATGGGCGGTCAATCCCGAGACGGGATTTTTCGGGGTTGCGCCGGGAACAAATTCTCACAGTAATCCCAATATGGTGGAGACTATCAAAAAAAATACGATATACACCAATGTTCTTTTAAAGCCTGACGGTACAGTCTGGTGGGAAGGCGCTGACGGGGATGTCCCGGCCAGCGGCATTGACTGGATGGGCAGGCCCTGGAAACCGGGCATGCGGGATGCCCAGGGAAAGCCGGTTTTCGGAGCTCATCCGAACAGCCGCTTTACCACGCCGATTACGCAATGCCCTTCCGCGACATTCCGCCTGGAGCAGCATCACGGCGTACCTATCTCGGCAATAGTATTCGGCGGACGCAGGCAGCATCTTGCGCCCTTGGTATATGAAACATTTAACTGGCAGCACGGAGTTTTTGTGGGAGCGACGATGGCTTCCGAGCGCACTGCAGCTCAGGTGGGGGCGCTGGGAGAAGTCAGGCGCGACCCCATGGCCATGCTTCCTTTCTGCGGTTACAATATGGCGGATTATTTCGGGCACTGGCTGGACATGGGCAAGCGCATGAATAAGGCCCCCAAGATCTTTCACGTCAACTGGTTCAAGACGGAGGCAAGCGGTAAGTTCCTGTGGCCGGGTTACCGCGAGAATTTAAGGGTCCTGGAATGGATAATTGACCGCTGCAACAATAAAGTGGGCGCCCGCCAGACCCCGATAGGTTACGTTCCTTACCCCGGCGATATAGATATGACGGGCTTAGGCCTTCCCGAGAGGACCATGGAGAAGCTTCTTGAAATAGACAGGGAGGAATGGCTTGAGGAATTAAAGAGCATAAAGCGATTTTTTAAGCGGTTCAAGAAAGACCTGCCTGTTGCCTTAGAGCAGGAATATTCGGCTTTAACCGGGCGTTTAAGATCTTAAAAAAATGGCAGAAAAAATAATACTCTTTACGGAATTGCCGGGGCTCAAGCTTTATAAACGCGGCAAGGTCAGGGATGTTTATGACCTGGGCGATAAGCTCCTGATTGTCTCTACTGACAGGATCTCGGCTTTTGACGTGGTCCTGCCATGCGGTATACCCTTTAAAGGCAAAGTATTGAACAGTATTTCCTGTTTCTGGTTTGAATTCCTCAAGGGAACCATTGCGCACCACCTGATAAGTGCAGATATAGGTCAATATCCGGAGCATTTGCTTAAATACAAAGATCAGCTGAGCGGCCGCTCCATGCTGGTCAAAAAAACCAAGCCATTCGCCGTTGAATGCGTAGTCAGGGGTTATCTTTCCGGCTCGGGATGGAAAGAATACCAGCGCACCCAGTCTGTATGCGGAATAAAGCTGCCGGCCGGCCTTAAAGAATCGGATAAGCTGCCGCAGATAATATTCACCCCTTCCACAAAAGAAGACACAGGACACGATATCAACGTCACGCAGGACTACGTTGAGAAGCTGATAGGGCAGGATACGGCAGAAAAATTAAAAGAGATAAGTATAGCTGTTTACAGGAAGGCAGGCGAATATGCCTGTGAAAAGGGGATCATCATCGCGGATACCAAATTTGAATTCGGCGTTATGGACGGCAGGATCACCCTTATTGATGAAGTGCTTACCCCCGATTCTTCGCGTTTCTGGCCCAAAGAACAGTATTCTCCGGGCAAGCCGCAGCCTAGTTTTGACAAACAGTTTGTCAGGGATTACCTGGAAAGCCTGGACTGGGATAAAAAAGCTCCTGCGCCTGCATTGCCCGAAGATATTATCCGGAAAACCTCTCAAAAATACCTGGATGCCTATCATAAACTTACCGGGAACACCCTGCCAGCATAAATGAAAAACATAAAACAAGCCCTGTTGATAATTTTAAGGATCGCAATAAGCATCGCCCTATTGATATTTTTGTTCAGGCAGGTCAATAGGGAGACCATGTTTGAGACCGTCAGGGGAGCGAACAAATACCTTCTGATCGCTGCTTTTCTGGTCTACTTTTTTACCTATCTCATATGTTTATACCGCTGGCAGATGCTTCTTAAGGCTTCCGGCATACACCTGCCCTTAAAAAGAGTGATCATTTCATTCTCCGGCGGGATATTTTTCAGCCTTTTTTTACCCTCGAGTATCGGGGGGGATTTTATGCGCAGCGTTGACCTTGCGCTTTTTACCAGAAAACCCAGGCAGATCGTAGCCACGGTGCTGCTGGATAGGTTAAGCGGTTACGTAGGCCTGGTCATACTGACTTTGCTTGCGGTCTTATTCGGCTGGAAGCTGGTGCTTGACAGGAGCATAGTTATCGCAATCTGTATATTAATCGTGGTGTTGGTTATAGCCCTGCTGGTGTTGTTCAATAAATTCGTATATTCCAGGATAAACAAATTCCTGGGACCGCCGGGCTCAGGCAGGATCAGGGAAGCGATAGGCAATCTCCATCAGGAAATGCATTATTTCCGCAATCATAAAAAAGTGATGGTCAATAATGTTATCCTTTCAATCTTGGTCCAGGCAGTGGCACCCCTTACGTTTTACCTTATTGCTCTGGCGATAGGGGTAAAGCTGGATTTGGTCTATTTCTTCATCTTCCTGCCCATAATAGGCGCCGTCACTTTGTTGCCCGTATCAATAGGCGGACTGGGCTTGAGGGACGCGATGACCATATTCTTCTTCGGAAAAATAGGCATGGCAAAGGATTTGGCCTTTGCCATGTCTTTATTGTCGTTCCTTTTTATGGTGATATACGGAAGCATAGGGGGACTTATCTATGTCCTTACAATACGTCATCGACGGATACAACCTGATCAACCATCCGCTGTTTTCCCCGGCCGGCAAGAGATCCCGGGACCCCCGCTTTAGTCTGCTGGAATTTATCAGGACTCAAAGGCCCTGCGGCAGCCTGAAAAATAAAGTCATTGTCGTCTTTGACGGCTATCCGCCGGCCATCTCCAGAGACAGTTACTCCTGCTTGGATATTGAGGTTATTTTTTCCGGCGACATCAGTGCGGATGACAAAATAGAGCGTATGCTCCAGAAGGCCGCGGATTGCCGGAGCATTGTCGTGGTTTCCGATGACAGGGAGATAAAATTTTTCGCCAAGAGCCACCGGGCAAAGGCTAAAGGCATAGAAGAATTCATCAGCGCGGCTCATCCCGGCATAAGCGGATCAATGCGTAAAGGTAAACTTAAAACTAAAAAAACCGAACCGATGAAACCGGAACTTAGTTACATGCAGGTAAGCAAGATAAACAAAGAGCTGGAAAGCTTATGGCTAAAGTAAGCGTTGAAGGCGCGCCGTATCCTTATATAAAGTTCCTGGGGACTGCCGGGGCGCGCTTTGTGATGATAAAACAGCTGCGTGCTTCAGGGGGGATCTGGCTTTCTTACCGGGATACTAATATTTTGATCGACCCGGGTCCGGGCAGTATCGTGCGCTGCTCATTAAGCAGGCCGAAGCTGGACCCCTCAAAGCTTGATGCCATAATACTTACGCACCGCCACCTTGATCATTCTTCCGACATCAACGTAATGATTGAGGCGATGACCGAAGGAGGCTTCAAGAAAAGAGGGACGGTGTTTTGCCCGCGGGATGCGCTGGGGGAGAGCGGGGTGATCTTGAAATATGCCCTGGATTTTCCTCAGGGAATCAAGACGCTCCGGGCCAGGAGTAATTATAAAGTAGGGGATATAAGTTTTGAGACTTCCATGCGCCATATCCATCCGGTAGAGACTTATGGATTAAAGTTCCGTATCGGTGACAAGAGCGTAGCGCTGCTTACAGATACAAAATATTTTCCGCAGCTGGCCGGATTTTACCGCGCGGATATCCTGATCATCTGCGTCGTATTCTCCCAGATGCGGCCGGAGATAGAGCACCTGAGCCTTCCGGAAGCAGTAAGCTTAATCCGGGATATAAAACCCGGCAAAGCCGTGCTTACTCATTTTGGCATGACCATGCTTAATGCAAAACCGCATATACAGGCCGAGAGATTATCCAAAGAACTGGGGGTAGAAGTAGCGGCGGCTTACGACGGTATGAGCATAAAATTATAATATAAATAAATACTTGACATAACTTAATGATTATGATAGTGTTATAAAAAATAGACCAGCAAACCAAAGGAGGTGGCGGATGGGTAATTGGGAAGTAATACTGGTAGAACCAGCCAAGAATGTCATTTCTCAAATCGGGCAGTTCTTGGTGAACGTGCTTCTTGTGATTATCATTCTTATCGTTGGCTGGGTTATTTCAAAACTCATCAAAGCACTGGTCACAAAAGGGTTAAGGGTATTAAGGATTGACCAGATATCAAGCCGGATCGAACTGGATGATTTATTGGCAAAGGGCGGCATAAATTACTCCCTTTCTGAATTAGTCGGAGTAATCTGTTATTGGTTGGGGCTTTTGGTTACTTTCGTCGTAGCGATCAATGCCCTGGGCTTGACAATTGCCGCGGACCTGTTGAACCGGGTCATCCTATATATACCCAATATCATTGCGGCCATATTTATCCTGATATTAGGAATGTTCGTGGCTACGCTCTTAAGGAATATTGTTCAGACCGCGGCCAGTAATGCGGGGTTGTCTCAGGCTAATCTTTTAAGCAGGATCGTAGATGCGGTGATCATTGTCTTTACGATCGCTATCGCCCTGGAACAGTTGAATATCGGCGCCAGGATAATCGAGCTGATTACCATGGTAGTGTTGGGCGCTATGGGACTGGCAGCGGCGCTGGCGTTTGGCTTGGGATGCAAAGATATTGCGGCAAAATTCGTTTCAGAACTGCTCAATAACATAAAAAGCAAGAAATAACAGGCGTTGTCAGCTGTCTAAGAATAGCCCCCTGCTTCATTGAAGCCAGGGGGCTATTCTTTTTAGGTATTTTAAATGCCGGAAAAAATAATTTTTACCTGGAGCGGCGGTAAAGACAGCTCCATGGCTCTTTATGAGCTGCAAAATTCATCCCGTTACGAAATAACCCTGCTTACCACCGTAACCGGGGATTACGAGAGGATCAGCATGCACGGGGTCAGGCGTGTCCTTCTTGAAAGGCAGGCGGAGTCCCTGGGCCTTGAGTTGGAAAAAGTTTATATCACCAAGGACTCCGGCAGCCAGGGGTATGAGTCCAGGATGCTTGATAAATTAACGCATTACAAAAACCTGGGCGTGCGGCTGGTTGCTTTCGGGGATATCTTCCTGGAGGACTTAAAGAGATACCGCGAAGCGAATTTAGCCAAGATAGGGATGGAAGGGGTTTTCCCTATCTGGAAGAGGGATACTCCCGGGCTTGCCCGGAAATTCATAGACCTGGGGTTTAAAGCGATTATTACCTGCGTTGACTCTGAATTGCTTGCGCCAAGTTTTGCCGGAAGATTGTTTGATGAGCAGTTCCTATCCGAACTGCCCCCGGGTGTTGACCCTTGCGGTGAAAACGGGGAATTCCATTCTTTCGTATATGACGGACCGCCTTTCCGTAAAAAGGTCTCATATAAAAAGGGCGATGTCGTATGCCGCCAGGGCCGTTTTTATTATTGCGATTTGATTCCGGTTTAACCGGTTCCCCCGCATTGTTTATCCAGTTAAAAGATCGGTTTTACGATGTTTTACATTCCAGAGAGGAGAGTGTAGAATGGTAGCGCTTTTTAGTTTACTGGTGATTATTATGCTATCTATTATCGTAGTGAGGATCGGTTCTATTGCGCTTGAGCTCACCGGGCTTTCGCCGGAAATAGCCTCTTTCCAATCCCAGTCGGCATTCTCGGGAGTAGGTTTTACTACACAGGAGTCAGAAACAATAGTCAGCCACCCGCTGCGCAGGCGGATTATCCGCATATTGATCCTTTTCGGCAGCGCCGGGGTTACCACTTCTATGGCCACCTTAGTCCTGACTTTTGTCGGAGAACAAGGCAAGGATCTTCTGATAAGGGGAGCGATACTGCTTGTAGGCGTACTGATTATATTTTTATTCGCGCGTTCCCGGCATATTTATGTTATAATGCGAAGGATTATCAGTAAAGCGCTCCAGAAATGGACAACGCTGCGCATCTTTGATTATGAACAGATATTGGGTTTTTCCGAAGGCTATTCTATTGCCAGGATAACCGTCCGTTCCGACAGCTGGCTCGTGGATAAAAAACTCAGCGAAGTAAGGCTGGATAAGTACGGAGTGCTTATCCTGGGAATTTACCGCAAAATTCACAGAAAAGAGACTTTTATCGGAGCTCCTACGGGAAACATGGAAATCAAGGCAAGGGACGTTTTGATATGCTATTCTCACGAAGACAGCCCCAGCATCATTCTTAAAGAACCAGGCAAGTCGGAGAAATAATCTATTCATTGATAGAATAATAAATGCACCACTTTACCGAACAGCACATATTTATTTTCCTGGTCCAGATTTTCCTCCTGTTAGGCTTAGCCAGGGCGCTGGGAGAGTTGTTCCGCAGATGGAACCAGCCGCCCTTGACCGCGGAGATCCTGGTTGGCATACTCCTGGGGCCGACGATATTGGGAAGATTTTCGCCTTCCGTATTCCGGGCAATATTCCCGCCGGATGCAATACAGATAAGCATGTTGGAGACAACCGCATGGTTGGGCGTATTTTTCCTTTTGCTGGAAACCGGGCTTGAAATTGATTTTTCCAGCGCCTGGAGGCAGAGGGGCGATGCCTTAAAGATCGCCCTATCCGATATCATTGTGCCTATATTGATTGCTTTTGTTTCCTGCCTGTTCCTGCCCGAGCGCTATCTGGCAGACCCTTCCCAGAGGTTGATTTTCACCGTTTTCCTGGCCACGGTAATGACGATAAGCGCGATGCCTATTGCTGCGCGCGCCCTGCACGATTTAGGATTGTTTAAGACGGACCTGGGTTTTCTGATAATGTCGGCGCTTTCCGTAAATGACATCATTGGCTGGCTGATTTTTACTATGGTCCTGGGACTGTTCACCCAGGCCAACCTGGATATCTTGAGGGTAGGTTTTATCCTTATTTCGACCGGAATTTTCATAGTCTTTTGCCTGACATTTTTACGAAGATTTACCGATTCGCTGATTTCAAAAGTAAAATCCAAAGGATTGCCTGAACCCGCCACTTCGCTTACGTTGATATGTCTTCTTGGCATCCTATGCGGAGCGTTCACCCAGAGGATCGGCATCCATGCGCTTTTTGGTTTTTTCATCGCCGGCATTGTTTCCGGAGAAGCCAGGGCCTTGCCGGAAAGGACAAGGCAGGTAATTTCGCAGATGGTCTACGCAATATTTGTGCCGCTTTTTTTTGCCAATATCGGTTTAAAGATAGACTTTCTGAAGAACTTCGATTTGTTCCTGGTTTTATTCATTACGGTTATCGGAATTTCCGCCAGATTCTTAGGGGCCTGGCTGGGGGTAGGATTAACAGAGCTTTCCCGGAGTAACCGCCTATCAATCGCGATTGCCCATACCCCAGGAGGCTCCATGGAAGTCGTTATCGGCATCCTGGCCCTGGAATATAACCTTATTACAGAACCCGTATTTGTCGCCATCGTATTCGGAGCGGTAATTTCTTCGGTTTTACTGGGGCCGTGGCTGAAATATTCCATTACAAAGCGCAAAGAAATCAGCGTTTTGGAGTTTTTCGCCAGGGAACAGATTATCCCGGAATTGCGGGCAAAAGACAGAGACGGGGCGATTTATGAGCTCTGCTCTCTGGTTTCCGAAAAGGCCAATATGCCGAACTCGGAATCCATTTATTCCGCAGTGTTACAGCGAGAGAATATGATGGGCACTGCCATAGAAGAGGGGATAGCGCTTCCTCATGCGCGGTTTGATTCCATAATAAAGCCGGTAGTTGCCTTCGCAAGGTCGGTCCCCGGCATAGACTGGAATTCTCCCGACGGCAAATCCACCCACCTTATATTCCTGATCTTGACGCCCAAAAGAGATGACGACGTCCAGATCCAGACATTAAGGATTATATCCAAGACGATGCAATACGGATCAGACAGAGACAGGCTTATGAAAGTAAAAGACATATCCGGCATCTGGGATGTCTTCCTGGAATTATTCGGCCCCCACAGCATATTAAGGAAGAAATAAAAGCCAAGTTATGCAAAGGACGTTAAAAAGAATGTTGGCACGCCGTTTATTATTGGCTATGGTGCTTTTTTTCATTTTCATTGCCTTCATGGCTTATTTTTTGATTTTTACTCCTCAGGGCGCCCGGTTAATTACCGGCAAGATCATCCCCGGGGTAATCGGGGCGAAAAAAATAGAATTCAGGAAGTTAGATGGCAGTATTTTCAATAAAGCGACATTTGAAGACCTCAGGATAGAGGGCTTAAAATATCTCCCTGATGAGAGCGTAGTCGCCATCCGCAGGCTGGAATTATCCCTGCCTTTTCCTTTTATGCAGGGCCTGCAGGCACAAATGCATAACGGAAAGATATTATTGCCGCATTCTCAGCCTATTTTTATGCGGGGCGGCCTTAAAGGCGGAGAACTGGACCTCAACCTGTATGCTAAAGATATAGATCTAAAAAATATATCCGGGTTGTTTCCCGGCAGTAATATTTTAAATAAGATATCGGGGAAGTCGGGAGTTTTAGATATTTACATCAAGGGCGCTCTTTCAAAACCGGTATTTACCGGGACGTTCAAGATCGGCAGTATTATCCATAACGGATTTTCTCTTTTGAATTGCCCGGGTTCATTTACGCTGGACCTTGCACGCACCGGAAATGAAATAAAGTTAAAAGGAGAGGTGAGGATCCAAGAGGGCCTGATACATGGCCCTAATGCTGTCGTTATAACAATGGATAACAGCAGGGTGTTATTTTCCGGCGATCCTCTTACTCCGGAGTTTGATCTGAAAGGAAACTCAAAAATAGGGAAAGTCAGGATCAATATCGTTTTAAGGGGGACGCCGGATAAGCCCGAATTGATATTGACGTCCCGGCCGCCTCTTCCGCAGGAAAGATTGTTGATTATGCTGGTAACGGGAAAAGGCTGGTCAGGGCTTGAGAGTGCGGTAACTAAAGGCGCCATATCTGCCGATTTAGCCTCTGATTTCATCGATTTTTTTGTCCTCGGCGGCTCAGCCGGAAAAATTGCGCAGGGACTTGGGATCAGCGATATATCGGTAAAGCTGGATGAGCACAAGACCGGGATCGGGATCACGAAAGAGGTGTATGAAAACATCTCCGTGGAAGCGCAAAAGGAACTGAAGCAGGGGAATAAGACCGGCGCGGCGCAGGGTGATCAGGAAACCAATGATAACGTAATGTTGAAGTTCAGGAAAGAATTTTAAAGCGTATGCGGGAAACCGGCACGAAAATATATCTGAAAAATTTCGGCTGGCCGATGGTTGCGCTATAGGAGGACTATGGAAAAAATTGCTAACGCATTGATAAGATTGAAGTAATTGAAGGAAAGGGGATAAGCCCATGAAGCTGGGGGTTATAATTTCAATTAATGACGCGGAAACATGCTGGAACGCGATCCGCTACGCGAATTTCGCGCTTGGACAGAAAGACGAGGTTAAAATTTTCTTCATGGGCAAAGGCGTTGAATATCAGAAAGTCAGCACAGATAAGTTTAATACAGTAGAGCAGGCCGGGAAGTTTATGCAGGCAGGAGGTAAAATTTATGCCTGCGGAAGCTGTATTAAGTCAAGAGGGCAGGAAGGTTCCGAGATATGCCCGATTTCGACCATGAAGGACATGTATGATATCGTTAAAGAAAGCGATAAAGTTGTGACCTTCTAATATGGAAAAAGAAATTAGATTAAAGCCCATAGGAATAATTCATACCCCTTATAAAGAACCCAAAGGCATACCTATACAGGGCAAGTTTGAAAAAAGCATTACTGGGCAGGCGGAGCTATTTCCAGAATACGTAAAAGGGCTTAAAGATCTGAATGATTTTTCGCATATTATTCTGATCTATTATTTCGACAGGTCTAAAGAAGAGAAACTTGCTGGAAGACCGTTTCTCGAAGATGAGGAACACGGTATATTTGCTATCAGAAGTCCTCACAGGCCGAATCATATCGGATTTTCTATTGTAAAGCTTGAGAAGATTATAAATAACATTGTTACTTTTTCAGAGGTTGATATCTTGGATGACACGCCGCTTTTAGATATCAAGCCATATGTTTCGCATTTTGATTCGAGGGAAAAAGTTAAGAATGGTTGGCTGGATAAGCATTTTAAAAGCAGAAAAGTACCGAAACGAGTAAAGCTGAAATAGAAAATGACCAAAAAAGTTTATATTAAAGTGTTTGGGTGCCAGATGAACGTCAGGGATTCGGAGGTCATCTGCGGTCTTCTTGAAAAAGCAGGTTATGGATTAACCGACAGCCCGGATAAGGCAGGTATAATTTTGTTTAATACCTGTTCGGTCAGGCAGCATGCGGAAGACAGGGTCTGGAGCGAAATAGGCAGGCACAAAGACGGCAAGATTATCGGGGTGCTCGGCTGCATGGCCCAGAATTATAAAGAGAAAATATTCGAGAGGGCGCCTAACGTCGATTTTGTGGTAGGGCCATCGGATATCGATAAAGTGCCGGGGATAATCACCAGGGTCTGCCGATACAAGCTGCCGGATAAGGCCCATAGCTTAAATGAAGCGAAGATATGGGAAACAGGCGGCGAAAAGCGTACCGGGGATATTTACCATACCGGATTCTACGCAGATAAAGACCACGCCTTTGTGGTCATTTCCGAAGGATGTTCCAATTATTGTTCATATTGCGTAGTGCCGTATGTAAGAGGAGAAATCCGCCACCGGATGAGCCGGGATATCCTTAAGGAGATAGAAGAGGCGCTTGATAAAGGGATAACCAAGGTTACCCTGCTGGGGCAGAACGTAAACGCCTATTCCGATGGCGAGGTCAATTTTGTTAAACTTCTGCAGCTTGTTAACCGGATGAAGGGGCTGCAAGAATTCAGCTTTATCACTTCGCATCCAAAGAATACCGCGGTGGATCTATTTAAAGCCATGGCTGAGCTGGAGAAGCTGAAAAAATACCTGCACCTGCCTTTACAGTCCGGCTCGGACAGGATACTGAAATTGATGAATCGGGGCTACAGCCGAAAATTCTATTTGGATTTAATAGAAGAATATCGTAAAATTGTAAAGAAGGCCGTTCTTACCACAGATATCATCGTGGGGTTCCCCACGGAGACAGAAGATGATTTCAGGGATACTTACGATGCGCTAAAGGGGGTAGAATTTGACTGCGCATACATCTTTAAATATTCCCCCCGGACGCATACCGAGGCAGAAAAGCTCGATGACGATGTAGTTAAAAAAGACAAGGAAAAAAGGCACAAGCTGATACTGGAATTGCAAAAAGAGATATCACGCAGGAAAAAATGCGAAAATACTTTTTAAAAAAGGCCCTGTGCGGGTTAATATTCTGTTCCTGTCTGTTCCCCGGCGTTATGCCCGAGGCCCATGCCTTAAACCTGGATAAAGCCAGGTTTTATTTTCTAAACGGCGATTACGGCTCCTGCATAAAAGAGGGAGAAAGGATATTGGCCGTCCCGGGCAATCCCGGGGACATAGACAGCCTGTATTATCTTTTAGGCCTGAGTTATCTTAAAGAAGGCAACTATTTACGCGCCTCCGATATATTTGAGATCATTTTGAAGGAATTCAAAAATAGCAGTCTTCGGCAAGAGGCGAAATTGGGCCTGGGCGATGCTTATTACTTAAGGGGCCAGTATAATAAAGCCGCGGACTGCTATAAAGATTTATTGAGCAGGGACCACAAGGGCAAGTTTTCAGGAGTTCTTTATTACCGCTTGAGCCAGTGCGCGTTCAAATCCGGCAATATATCCGAAGGCAACGATTATTTAGGCAGGTTAAAGAAATATTTTCCTCTCAATCCGGAACTCATAGTAAATAAGGACTGGTCCTGCCCTGTAAGTTATTATACCGTGCAGGTAGGTTCGTTTTCCAAGAGCCAGAATGCAAAGAATCTTACGCAGAGATTAATCCAGAAAAATTACCCGGCGTACATAGAAGAAGCTGGTGCGCAGGGAAAAATAACCTACAGGGTCAGGGTAGGAAAATTCAATTCACAGCAGGGAGCAGCCGATCTTGCCGATAAGCTTTCCCGCGAAGGTTATCCCACGAAGATCTGCCCATAATGTACAGGTCTTAAAATAACTTATGGCGACATCATCTTACAAGCCTTCCCCCAAAGCATTATTTGTATTATCCGTTATTTTTGTCCTGGCGCTGTCTTTCAGGATTGCGTATTTGGCGCAATACAGGAATACCGCGGCCTTCCCGGTGCTGCCTGAATCCGATGCGGATTTTTACTATCAGAGGGCGCAGGAGATTGCCTCCGGGGATATTTTTAACAGCAAGGCGTTTTTAAAGTGGCCGTTTTATGCTTATTTGCTGGCTTTTTTATTCAAGGTATCGGCAAACAGCGTTCCCTTGGTTTATGCCCTGCAGTTTTTATTAGGGGCATCTACCTGCGTGCTGGTATATTTTATTGCCAGGCGTCTGTTCAATGAGGCTACAGGCCTGATAGCCGCCCTGTTATACGCCTGTTACGGATTATTCATATTTTATGAAGGCCTGCTTATTTACACATCGCTATCCTTATTTTTGAACGCGTTATTATTCCTGCTTGTTTTAAGGGCACAGGATAATCCCGGGGCAAAAAAATTATTCTGCCTGGGCATGCTCCTGGGGGTCGCTACGATAACCCAGGGCAATATAATCATCTTTGGCGTCTTGGCTGTTTTGTACATACTCTGGCAAAAAGGGCTGGGATCCGCAAAATATATCCGTTATTTTTCATGTTTTTGTTTAGGGACAGGCCTTGTTTTGGGCGTTTTGGTCCTAAGGAGCTATGTCGTAGATAGAGAGGCAGTCTTGCTTACGGGTAACACCGGTTTAAATTTCTACATCGGCAACAGCGCCGAGGCAAACGGCACCTTAGTTTGGCCTAAAAACTTGAGCCCTACTGCCGAAGCCATGCTTCGAGATGCCAGCGCTATTGCCAGGCTTAACAACCCGGGAAAGCGGCTGAAGCCATCCGGGATCTCGGCGTTCTGGTTTAAAAGAGCGGGGGATTTTATAAAAAATAATCCTTATGCCTATCTTAAACTTTTAAGCATAAAAGTCAAATATCTGCTTAGCCCCCGGGAGATTATTTTTGAGCCGGAGTATTATTTTGTGCGGGGCGGCGTAGTTTTTAAAATAATGCTTATGGGCCTGCAATTGATACTGCCGTTTGCATTTTTAGGCATGTTTTTAAATATCAGGAACTGGCGCAAGACGCTCCTGCTTTATCTCGTTGTAGCGACGCTCTCATTTAGCATAATTTTATTTTTCGTGCAGGCAAAATTCCGGATTATGCTTGTCCCTTTCTTTATGGTCTTTGCTGCCAGCGGCGCTTTTCAATTCTGGGAGGCGTTGCGGCAGAAGAGGTTTGCCAGGTTTTGGCCGCTGTCTTTGATGCTTATCGCGCTCTTTATTTTATTAAACCAGGCGCGGATAAACAAGACCCCGTTTACAAACACGCAGGCAGGACTGGATGAATTCCGCTATCATTTCTCCAGAGCAATAGCATACGAGAAGGTTCCAGATTATCAAGCGGCGCTCTCTGAATTGAATCTGGCCGATGAGGTCCAGCCCGGCAATCACAATATTGCGTATTCGCGGGGAGCTATATACTATTCCATGAACAAATTTGATAAAGCTGAAGAGGAATTCAAAAGGGCAATAGCCATTTCGCCGTTTTTTGTAGACGCTTATTATAATCTGGGCTTCCTTTATAACCGGGAACGCCGGACTAATGAAGCGATAGCGCTGCTGGAGAAAGCCGCGTTCCTGGATCCGGACGACATCGGCGTAATGTTTGAGCTGTCCAGGGCTTACCGGGCTAAAGGCATGCTCGGGCAGGCCAGGGAAGAATTGAGGCTTATTTTGGAAAAAACAAAATATCGCCCCCTGGAGAGGGCAGTGATTGAGAAAGAACTGTCAGAGCTGGGAGAATGAAAAAGAAGATAGTTTTTATTGTTGGCCCCACCGGTATAGGCAAAACGGAAACAGCTGTTTTGCTGGCCAAAAAGATCAAGGCAGAGATCGTCTCCTGCGATTCAATGCAGGTTTATAAACATATGGACATTTTGACTTCCAAGCCGGGACTCAAATTAAGAAAATTGATTCCTCATCACCTGGTAGACATTGTTCCGCCTGCTAAAGAATACAACGTATCAGTTTATCGTAAGGCAGCAGTAAAAAAGATTAAAGATATTTTAAAGAGAGGCAAGGTCCCGCTTCTTGCAGGGGGGACGGGGCATTACATGTCCGTATTAATTGACGGGATATTTAAGGCTGTCGTTGCGGATCAAAATATCCGCGGCCGTTTGTATAAAGAGGCTGCCAGAAAAGGGAGCGGGTATTTATACGAGAGCTTGCAAAAAATAGATCCTCAGGCCGCATCCAAAATCCATCCTAATGATGTCAAGCGGATTGTCCGGGCGCTGGAGGTCTTTAAGGCTACCGGCAAGCCCATATCCGAACTTCAGAAGGACAGGAAAGGGCTAAGCGAAGATTATGATATCAGGATATTCTGCCTTGATACGCAGCGGCCCAGGTTATACCGCAGGATAGAAAAGCGGGTTGACGAGATGTTTAAACAGGGGCTGGTTGGCGAAGTAAAAAAGCTGCTTAAATTAAAGCTGAGCAGGACCGCCTCTTACGCCATAGGCATAAGAGAGATCAAAGGTTATCTTGAAGGCTGGTACGATTTAGAAGAAGCAAAGCGCCTGATCAAGAGGAACACCCGGCTTTACGCCAAAAGGCAGCTCACCTGGTTCAGGAAAGACAAGCGCATCCAATGGATAAAGGTCGGCGTAAAGGAAAAACCCAAGGCAATAGCGGATAAAATATTCAAACTTTTGAGATAAATCTGGCGATTATTTGAGCGAATGGAGGTTTTAGGCAAAGTGAGCTCGAGTATTTTTGGGTATCCCGGTGGAGCGCTAGCGACAACACCGGGACGGCGATGCTGTCCGAGCGACGAGCGAGAGCGCGAGGAGTGAGTTCAGCAGCCGCCAAAAATACGAGAGACCTTTGCCGTCCTTTCCAGGAATCACATTGTGAAAGGAAACCGACTTGAGCGAGAAAATCGGCAGATTTATAATTAAGGATAATATGGAACGAGCACTGTTGGTAACGGTAAAACTGAAGTCGGAAGAGGGCAGCTGGCAGCTGGATGACATTGCCCAGGAGCTGGAAGAGCTGGCTGTAAGCAGCCGCGCCCAGGTCATAGAGCACATCAGCTGCCTGAGAGATAAGCCTACGCCCAATCTTTTTATCGGCAAAGGCAAAGCCGAAGAGATAGCTTATTTATGCCAGGAGCAGGATATAGACACGGTGATTTTCAGCCAGGATCTCTCCGGCACGCATCAGCGCAACCTGGAAGAAGTCATCGGCAGGAAGACCATTGACCGCACGCAATTGATCCTGGATATATTCGCCAGGCATGCACGCAGCCCCGAGGGCAAAATGCAGGTGGAATTAGCCCAGTTAGAATACCTCATGCCCCGACTGGTAGGTAAGGGTATAATCCTTTCGCGGCTGGGCGGCGGCATAGGCACAAGAGGGCCCGGAGAACAAAAACTGGAAGTTGACCGCCGGCGCATACGTAAGAGGATAGAGAAATTAAAAGGAGACCTGCGTAAATTAGCCGGGCACCGCCAGGTTTTACGCAAGAAGAGAAAGGAAAGACAGATCCCGGGAGTGACTTTGGTAGGCTATACCAACGCCGGCAAATCCACGCTGATCAATGCCCTAACCCGGGCAGGCCAGTTTGTCCACGACAGCCTTTTTACGACGCTGGATCCGGTATCCAAAGGTATACACCTTAAAAACGGAGAAAATATCGTCATATCCGATACGGTAGGTTTTTTACATAACCTGCCGCACCATCTTATAGAGGCCTTCAAGGCAACGCTGGAGGAAGTGACTGAAGCAGACCTTTTGATACACGTGCTGGACGTAGCTCATCCGCGTATTTACGAGCACGCCCAGGCAGTAACCGCTGTATTAAAAGAACTTTACGTGGATAAGATCCCCATAATCACGGCTTTGAATAAAATTGACCTGGTGACTGACCAGTCCTGGCTTGCCAACCTTAAACTGGATTTTCCTAATCCTGTTGCCATATCCGCCAAATTAAACCAGAACCTGGAAGAACTACAGGCTAAAATCCAGGAAAGCTTTCAATCGCGGATGAGCTATATAGAAGTAAATATACCGCAAGGACGGATGGACCTGATAAATCTATTTTACCAACAGGGAAACGTAAAAGAAATAGAGTATATGCAAAAATACATAAAAGTCAAGGTCAATCTC